>JAQUEG010000130.1 GCA_028685275.1 Bacilli bacterium | reverse complement strand
ATTGTATATTTTTTTACAAAATAGAGCAAATAGGAGAAGGCCTATGTTAATACGAGAAGGTCTGTGTTAAGTCCGACCTCTTTTTGGGATAGGCAATCACAACCTTCGTGCCTTTCATTCACGATCTGTTCATCCCTCTTACATAGAATAAAACCGTATGAGCAAGAGAAAAAGAAATTTCGATAAAGAATCATATTACCACATATACAACCGAGGGAATAACAAAGAGAGAGTTTTTGCGACTAATGATGACAAACGCTTATTTATAAGCCTCCTCTTTAAATATCGAGACCAAACAGGTCTGATTTTCGATACTTATACTGTAATGGATAACCATTTTCACCTTCTTCTTAAAACAGGAGAGTATCCAAAGGCCTTAAGCACCTCTATGCAAAGAGTGTGTACTGCTTATGCAGTTATAACTAATAAGAAATACCGACGGGTTGGGCATCTCTTTCAAGGAAGATACCACGCTAACTTCCTTAAGTATAAGAAAGATGTAAAACAAGTTAGAAACTACATCAAACAAAACCCTATAAAAGAGGGATGCGTTAAGAAAGCAAAAGATTATCCTTGGTCTCGGTTTGATTAGCCTGGTACATAAGGGCCGCCGAGTAGTTTGAGTTTGCTGGAAAGAGGGTCGGACTTAGCACAGGCCCTCATACATTCATACAGTTTACAATGCCCCCAATCTTCTGCTATAATCCTACCCGTTATGAAGAAAGAAATACACCCAAAATATAACCAAATCAAAGTAGTTTGTTCGTGTGGAAATACCTTTACCACTGGCTCTACTCTAGATATAGACACTCTTAACGTCGAGCTTTGTTCGAAATGTCACCCATTCTATACAGGTGAACAGAAAATCGTAGACACCGACAACCTTGTTAAAAAATACGAAGAGAAGGTTGCAAAAGCTAAAACTTTGTCTTTTAAGTCTAAAAAAGAGAAAATGGCGAGCAGAAAAGCTAAGAAGGACGAAATTATTAAAAAGCAGGAGTCCTTTACTCTAAAAGAAATGCTAGCTAACGCCAATATTTCAAAGTAACCATTTCACAAAGTTTTCCTAAAGTGATATCATCCATAGATGAATATTGAAGATTACCAAAATAAATACAAAGAAAGTAAAGCGCTTGAAATCCAACACTCTCTTGAGGAGAGAATGGCTAATGCTCACGATACAGGAGAAGACATGTCCTCGCTTAGTGAGGAATTAAACTACTACTCTACTCTAGCAAGCAAAATTACTGAAATAAAAAAGGCTGTCGCTTCATTGAAGGAAGCCCAAGAGCTCCTTAATGATGCTGAGATGAAGGAACTTGCAGAGGCAGAGGTAGCAAAGAATGAAGAAACCATACAGGAGTTAGACGAAGAAATCATTGCAATGGAAATTGATAGACAATTCTCCGATGAAGACGATATGAGATCTGCTGTACTAGAGATTAGAGCCGGAGCTGGTGGTGATGAGGCTGCTCTTTTCGCAGCAGACTTGTTTAGAATGTATAAAAATTTCGCAACAATAAAAGACTGGGACATATCAATGATTGATTACAACGTTACTCAAGAAGGAGGCTATAAAGAGGTAATAGCACAAATTAATGGTAAAGGTGTATATAAAGCATTGAAATATGAGAGCGGTGTCCACAGAGTGCAAAGAGTTCCCACTACAGAGTCGTCTGGTAGAATTCATACTTCTACAGCCTCCGTGGCTATCCTTCCAGAAGCAAGGAATATAGATATCGATATCAAACCGGAGGACCTTAATATTGAAGTAATGAGAGCATCTGGAGCTGGAGGCCAATGTGTAAACCGTACTGATTCTGCTGTACGTATAACACATATACCTACTGGTATAGTTGTTTCTTGCCAAGAGACAAAATACCAAGCGCAAAACAAAGAGAAAGCTATGCAATTACTTAGGAGTAGGCTTTATGAGAAAAAGAAATCGGAGGAAGCTAAAAAAAGGTCGGACCTTAGGTCCTCACAGATAGGTTCTGCAATGAGAGCAGAGAAAATAAGAACATATAATTTCCCACAAAACAGGGTGACAGATCACAGAATCAAAAAATCATGGCATAACTTAGAAGATATTTTAAATGGAAATATAGAGGAACTACTTGAAGAAACCAGACACCAGATTCAGGTGATTGCTCTTAAGGAGTAAGGCATGAACAACTTAACACAACTTTTCGAAATACAGAAGGCTTTAAAACAGGCTAAATATCCTGATTACAAAAGGATTTCAAAGGAGATAGCAGAGTACGTCAAGAATGAGAAAGATCTAAAGAGAGTTCTCAATAATATAAAAATCGATAAACCTTGGGAATACATCTGTGGTAACGCTGAATTTTACACCATACCCTTTGAAGTCAACCAAAATGTAATGATTCCAAGGATCGAAACGGAAAAGCTCGTTGCTTTAGCTATACAAGAGTACAAAGACAAGAATTTCGACATGGTGATAGATATAGGGACCGGGAGTGGATGCATAATCATTTCCCTGATAAAAAGTCTTTTAATCCCAACAATTTATAAGGAGGATATTAAAGAAACTGAATTTATTGCAACAGATAAGAGTGTTAAAGCCTTAAGGGTGGTCAAAAAGAATGTTAAAAAACACGACTTAAGGGATCTTGTTATCCTTAAAAAAACCGAAACCATCAACCACATAAACACAAAGGACAAGAGGGTTTTACTTCTAGCCAATTTGCCATATATACCTACAGATCAGTATGAAAAATTGGATAAGAGTGTTAAAAACTACGAACCTAAGAGCGCCCTAGAAGGTGGAGAGGACGGTAATAGAGAGTACAAAAAACTTGCTGAGGAGATAGAGAAGAGCTCTATGAAAAGTTTCACTCTGATTTTGGAGACTGAAGAAAGCATTATTGATAAAACAAAAAGGCTCTTTAAGAAATACTCTCCTCATATCGTTAAAGATATGAGCGACAAGGAACGCTTTTTAATTATTAGGTCTTAGCTTACTCCAGCTCACCTAGGGTGACTTTCACATCTCTCTCAACACCTTTATTCCAAACCT
>JAQUEG010000129.1 GCA_028685275.1 Bacilli bacterium | reverse complement strand
ATTGGTGACAACAAAAAACATCGAGAAATAGTAAAAGAAATAAAAAAAATATATGGATATGATATTGTAACATTACCATTTAAAGAATTTGATCAATATTTTGGTGATGTTCAAATTCGTGATGCTGGGCCATGTGAATTTTTAGGTTTAGTAAAAAATGCTGAAATTATTTGTACAGATTCATTTCATGGTATTTTATTTTCAATCATTTTTAAAAAGAATTTCTATACATTTAAGCGTTTTGAAGAAACAGATATGTATAATCAAAATGCTAGAGTTATTAATATAATAAATAAATTAAATTTAAAAGAGCGGATTATTGAAAATGTTAAGGACATTGATATAACAAAGATTATTGATTATGAAAAAGTATATGAAAAACTAAAAACAGAGAAGAAAAAATCAATTAAATTTTTAAAAAATGCTTTAGATTAAGAAGGTATATATATGATAGAAATTAATAATAAAAAAGAATGTTGTGGGTGTGCAGCTTGTATGAATATTTGTCCCTATGGTTGTATTACTATGGTTGAAGATGAAGAAGGATTTCTATATCCAAATGTTGATAAGGGAAAATGTATTAATTGTGGTCTTTGTAATATGGTTTGTCCGATGATGAATAATAAAGTAAAAAATAAAAAAGCAAAAGAAGTATATGCATGCATAAATAAGGATAAGAAAGTTTTATTAAATAGTTCCTCAGGTGGTGTTTTTGCTGCTTTAGCATTATCTATTATTAAAGAAAATGGAATTGTATATGGTGCTTTATATAATGATAGTATGGAAGTTGTTCATAAATCTATTGATTGTCAAGAACTAATTATAAAGTTACAGGGATCAAAATACGTAGAAAGTAAAATAGATAATTGTTTTAAAGAAATTAAAAAATATTTAAATAATAATAAAAAAATTTTATTTAGTGGTACACCTTGCCAGGTTGCAGGGTTAAAAACATATTTAAAAAAAGATTATGATAATTTATTTACTTGTGATTTTATTTGCACTGGTGTACCTAGTCGAAAAATTTTTAAAGCATATCGTGATTATTATCAAGCAAAATATAAATCTAAATTAACCAATATTGAATTTCGTCATAAAAAAAATGGTTGGCTTAATTTTGGAGTATTATTTTCATTTAATAAAAAGAAAAAATATCAATTAAGGTATGAAAATGCATATATTAATGCTTTATATAACCAATTAATAATAAGACCATCTTGTTATGCATGCCAATTTAAGGATATAAAGAGTGGTAGTGATATAAAATTAGGTGATTATTGGTTTATAAAAAATAAACATCCGGAATTTTATAATTATAATGGCGTCTCTTCAGTTATTATTTGTTCTAAAAAAGGGCAAAAACTATTTAACAAAGTGAGAGATCAATTTTATATACAATCATCAAGTTATAAAGCTTTACTTGATACTAATAAGGCACTAAACACTGTTTCAAAAGAACCGAAAAATAGAAAAGAATTTTTTGTAAAAATTAAAGATGCAAGTGATGAAGAAATTATTAAATATTTAAATATGCTGATGAAAAAGAACTTAAAAGAAAGATTATATTATTTTTTATTTGTATTAGTTTGTAGAATAAAAAAATAAATAATTAATAATTTAATGTTTTTAAAACTTCAATATGATTAATGGTGGTGTAATAAATGCGAAAAATAAACTCACTAAAAAATTTCGTTTCAAATATAATTCCGTTTTTTATAATAGCTATTTTAGGTTTTATAAAAGTAGATGTTTTTCTTAATCAATTAGGAATCGAAATTTTTGCTATTAATCAATTGTTTTTTCAATTATTTTCGTATTTATCATTATTAGAGGCTGGTGCTGGTGTCTTAATTACTCAGCAATATTTTCAATATTTAGTAGATGCTAATCATGAAAAAATAAATGCTGTTTTTAATTATTCAGTAAAATATTTACGAAAATTATCTATTATTATTATTATTATTGGTGTTTTTTTGTCTTTTTTCCTTCATTATATGACTAATAATCAATTACCAATATTATTCATGCAAATAGTTTTTATTCTTTTTTTGCTGAAAAATGTAGTTGATTATTTTATGTTTTCACCAAGATTTGTTCTTCAAGCTGATCAAAAAATATATAAAATTAATTTAAAGGTAAATCTAAGTAAAATAATTGAAATTAGTTGTGAAATTATATTATTATTAATAGGTTTTAATTATATAATTATTTTAATTGTAGGAATTATTATTCGTGTTATCTTTAATCATTTAATTAATAAAAAAATATTTAAAGAGTATCCTTGGTTAAAAGTTTCAAATGAGCAAAACGTGAAAAAAATATACGGAATGAAGAGTGCCTTTATTCATAAAATAACAGGAGCTGTTTATAATAATACCGATATTATTATTATTTCATCGTTATTAGAGCCAATAAAAGTTGTAATATATTCATCATATCGTTATATTATAAAATTTATTACTGATTTAGTATTTATGTTATCAGGGGCGATTACTTCTAGTTTTGGAAATGTATCTTATCAAGAAAACAAAAAAGATCAATATATGATTTTTGAAGAAATGAATGCTTTGTTTTTGTTTTGTGCCATGTTTTTTTCAATTACTATTTTTGTTGTAACTGATAGTTTTATTGGTTTATGGATTGGACAAGATAAGATTTTGGATGAATTATCATTCATATTAATGATAATGGCAATGTTTTATACAATTGCACGAAAACCATTTATCATTATGAGAGATGTAGTTAATTTATTTGGAGTAACTAAAACTATTACAATCATGGAATCTATTTTAAATTTGATTTTATCATTTATTTTAATTTATTATTTAGGAATGGTGGGAATATTATTGGCAACAGTTATTTCATTTTTTATTACTACTTTTTGGTTTTATCCAAAGTATATTTATAATAATATATATAATATTTCAGCTGGTAAATATTTTGTTAAATACTTAGCATGTTTTAGTATTAGTGCTTTAATTAGTATTGTAAGTATCCAATTTTTTGATATAATGAATGTAAATAGTTTTTTGAGTTGGTTTCTGGTATCATGTGTTT
>JAQUEG010000128.1 GCA_028685275.1 Bacilli bacterium | reverse complement strand
AATTGCGGAAGGTAATATTATTTGGCATAAACTATTAAATGATTTCTATCAAGAATTTGCCCCATTAGTTGATAAAGCATTTACAGATATGGAAAAGAAACAACCAGAATATACTGGTGAAACATGTCCTCAATGTGGCCATCGTTTAGTCTTTAAAACTGGTAAATATGGTCCGTTTACCGCATGTAGTAATTATCCAGCTTGTAAATATATTAAAACTGAACCAAAAGAAAAGAAAGAAATTATGAAGTGTCCACAATGTGATGGAATGATAATAGAAAAGAAAACTAGAAAAGGAAAAATCTTTTATGGATGTGATAATTACCCTAAATGTAATTTTGCTTTATGGGATCTACCAACTGGTGATAAATGCCCAGAATGTAATAGTTTACTAGTTAAAAAGAAAGATAAAATTAAATGTTCAAAATGTGAATACGAACAAAATTAATGACAAATATTGACAAATATTTTAAAATATAGTATTATAATAATACCAATTGGATGCATTTTATCCAATTGGTATTTTTTTTGACAAACTAATATAATAATGATACCATAAAAGTATGGAGGATAAAATAATGGAAAAACCAAAAAAAGAACGATATAATTCCGAAAATATGTATAATTTAATTTTAATTTGTGATGATAAAAAAATAATATTGCCAGAATTATCTAACACATCATTATTAAAAATAGATATTTTAACTACTGATTTTATTAATAAATATTATTTATTTAATTTTATAAATGAACATCTTAATTTAAACCTTAATCCAAAGAAAATATCTTTATATATCTATGATGCTAAAAATAATAAAACATTATCTTCAAAAGATGTATATTTTAAAGATGATCGGGCTATAATTGATCGTGAATTACTTAGAGATAAATTAAAAGCTTATTTAGAGGAAACAGATTTTCAAGAAATATATTTTGATTATTATCGTAATTTTAAAGATACAAATCGATTAAAACAAATTGCTAATGAAATATTAAGTGGTAGTGACGAAAAAATTGATATCTTAAGATATAATATTGAACGCTTATTTAAAAAAATTGATCGTGATAATCATGCTACTAGTAAAATGATTAGAGATGCTTATAAATATGTAAAAAGACACGAATTAAATAAAAAGAATGTTTTATTTAATCAAACACCAAAAGTTGCTGAAATAGCAAAATCAAATGAATTAAAAGATAAAATAATAAAGGAAGAACAACTTTCAATGTTTAATCCTAAAACTAAATAAAAGATATTATAATTAATATCTTTTGTTAATGAAGAAGTAGGTGATTAAATGAATCATTATGTAAATTTATTTATTGATTATTTAACATATCAAAAAGATTATTCAATTCATACAATTGATAATTACAAAAAAGATATTATTGAGTTTAATTTATTTTTAAAGGATTATAATTTAAAATTTAATAATTTATCCTATCACGATATTAGGGAGTATCTAATGCATTTATATAATCAAAAATATGCTAGAACAACAGTAGCAAGAAAACTTAGTTCTTTACGTAGTTATTATCGTTTTTTAACTAGTAAGGGAATAATTGATAATAATATTTTTAATTTAGTTTCAGCACCTAAAAAAGAAACTAAATTACCATCATTTTTATATTATGATGACTTAGAAGTATTATTAAATATTCCTAATCTTAATAAACCTCTTGGACAACGTAATCGTTTAATTTTAGAGTTGTTATATGCAACTGGAATTAGAGTGCAAGAATTAGTTAATATAAAAATTAATGATATTGATTTTAATAAAAAGACGATTAAAATTTATGGCAAAGGAAAAAAAGAAAGAATTGTTGTTTATGGTGAATATTGTGTCAATATTCTTAATCAATATTTAAATGATGGTTATCCCCGTTTATTAAAAGAAAAAAATCATCAATATTTAATTATTAATAGTAAAGGGGCTCAAATTACAACTAGAGGTGTTAGTTATATTATTAATGAAATAATTGAAAAAACTAGTTTAAAAACCAAAATATCACCTCATGTATTAAGACATACCTTTGCAACTCATATGTTAGAAAATGGAGCTGATTTATTAACAGTTCAAGAATTACTAGGGCATGCTAATTTATCAACAACCGGGATATATACTCATGTTACTAATGAAAGATTACGTACAGTATATTTAAAATCACATCCTAGAGCGCATGATAATCACGATTGACAATTTAGATATAAGTGATAAAATAATAATATATTTAAATAGAATTGGAGACATAAAATGATTGTTTTATTAGAATTTATTAAAGATTTATTTGTATATGTATTAATAATTTTAATTATTGTATTAATTAGAATATATATAATTGTACCATTTGAAATATCAGGTATATCTATGGAACCAAATTTAAAAGAAGGGGATATGATGATGATGGATAAATTAATTCATCATTATTGGGATTATGAAAGATTTAATTTAGTAGTTTTAGAATATGATAATCCTAAATATATAATTAAAAGAATAGTTGGATTACCAGGTGAATATATTGAATATAAAGATAATAAATTATATGTTAATAATAAAGAAGTAAAAGAACCCTTTAATAAACTTGGTTATACTGACAATTTTTCAATTAAAATATTTGGTTATGAACAAATTCCTGATAATATGTATTTAGTAATGGGTGATAATCGAGAGTTATCACTAGATAGTAGGATTTTTGGTTTAGTCTTAGAAAAAGAAATAGTAGGCAAACCATTTGTACGATTTTGGCCGTTTAAAAAGTTTGAAATTGTAAAATAAATGTAAAATATTAACAAATATTGCCAAAAATGAAAAAATATGATATTATAATATTAATTTATATATACTTATTATTCCTTTTTGGCAAACTTTTTGAAAAAAAAGGACGCAAAGTATGGAGTCTACGGTATTATGAGCAGTATTAGTAATACTATGATTGTTCTGCTGCAATAGGGTTTATTGCGGTTTTTTGTTTGTTAATAGATGAATACTAAGTATATTAAAGGTAGAATATAAAATAGGAGGGAAAGAAAATATGTTAAACAAAAGACTTATCGTTATTGCATCAACAGTTATTTTAGTTTTTTTTGG
>JAQUEG010000127.1 GCA_028685275.1 Bacilli bacterium | reverse complement strand
TCACTGTGAGGAATAATTTAGTCCTTCATACTGAGAAAAATTTTAGAGACCTTTTCTCAGGTTTTATTTTGTAGAAATTTACTTAAAAATAAATTTAACCATTTACTATTGACACATTATAGTTGGTCTCTATATAAATAATTATACTATAAATTAAAGAGAATCACCTAATAAATTAAAAAACTTACATTTTTTTGTAAGTTTTTTAGTTATTTTGAATAAGGAATGAGAGCCATAAAACGCGCTCTTTTAATTTGAGTTGCTATATAACGTTGATGTTTTGCGCAAGTACCTGTAATTCTTCTTGCCACAATTTTATTTTTTTCATTAATATATTTTTTTAATATCTCAACATCTTTATAATTAACGCCTCTGCCTAAACACATTTGACATACTTTTTTTCTTCTTCTATATGAATTTCCGTACAAAATAATTCCTCCTTTTTTTTAAAATGCGATATCATCTTCAGTAAGTTCAATACTATCACCAAAATCAGCAAAAGGATCTTCACTAACATCAGTTGTATTAGCTTCAGTTTCATTGAAATCTTGTGGGGTAACAGTTTTTCCTTGAGTACTTCCGCCACTTTTTGAATCTAAAAACTTAACACGATCAGCAATTACCTCAGTTATATAAACTCGTACGCCATCCTTATTTTCATAATTTCTGGTCTGAATCATGCCATCGATAGCAATTTGACTACCTTTTACCAAATATTTTCCAACCACTTCGGCTTGACGTCGCCAAGCAACAATATTAATGAAATCTGCTTTTTTCTCATTATTACTATTACTATAAGGACGATTTACAGCCAAAGTAAATCTCGCAACTGGTACTTCGCTACCTAAATATTTTAATTCAGGATCTTTAGTCAAACGACCAATTAAAAATACTTTATTCATTTTTACCCCTTTCTAATCATCTAATCTAATAATTAAATGACGAATAATATTCTCATTTATTAATGCTAAGCGATCAAATTCTTGAATTGCTTTATTATCTTTTACTTCAATTTGATAAACATAATAATACCCACTTGTATATTTTTTAATTTCGTAAGCTAATCTTCTTTGACCCATTTCTTTAGAAGCCGTAATTTTGGCTTTATTATCAGTTAAAATTTTTTCAAAACCTTTAACTACATCTTTAATTACATTTTCTTCTAAATCAGGTCTAACGATATACATAATTTCATATTTCATTTTTTTTCCCTCCTTTTGGTCAATTGGCTTCATTTAAGTTGAAGCAAGGAGTATCAAATACTCATTTTTTATTATAACAAATATATATAACTATGTCTATATCTTTTTATTATATCCATAAATTATATATATGTGTCATTGCTAAAAATAACAAACAGAAATATATATATCATAATTTAAATCCTTTTATTGTCATCTAATATAAAAAAAATTAAAATTTATCTTTTCTGTCTACAATTGGTTTCTCCAATTCTAAAATTTTAGGATTACTATCGACATATTCAGTAAGTTCTAATTGTAGTGCTGATATTTTATTACAAAATAATTCTAAATTTAGACTGTATTCATTGAAAGAGCCTGCTGTTTCTTCAATATCTCTCCATACTAATAAATAGTTAACGGCCTTTGACAAATGATATATTGCTTTTGATATATTTGATTTTTCGTTCATCCACTGTCTATAGGCATAGTTCTCTATCTCGTGATTATTATTTACCCTTATTGTTGATTTTAAAATTTCTTTGTCCATTTTTATTCATTCTCCAATCTATATTTATTTTTTGTAATACTTTTGCAAATTTTATTATCTTTTTATTATATATGCAATTTAACTCAAACATTGAAACGAAAATGACAAATATCACCATCTTGTACTTGATATGATTTTCCTTCTAAACGCATTTTCCCTTGTTCACGCACTTCTTTTTCACTACCATAAGCAACTAAATCATTATAACTAATTACTTCCGCTCTAATAAAACCACGTTCAAAATCGGTATGAATAATTCCCGCACATTCTGGTGCTAGCATTTCTTTCTTAAATGTCCAAGCCTTTACCTCTTTATCACCACAAGTAAAAAAAGTGGCTAATCCTAATAATGAATAAGTAGTTTTAATTAATTGTTCCAATCCACTTTCTTTAATCCCTAATTCTTGTAAAAATAATTCTTTATCTTCATCATTTAGTTCACTTAATTCTGATTCAACTTTTGCGCATATAGTAATTACTTCGGCTTTTTGATTAATTGCATATTTTCGCACTTGGTCTACATATTTATTCTCTTTTCCAATTTGTGCTTCTGCTATATTAGCTAAATAAATAATTGGTTTCATTGTTAATAAATTAAAAGATTTAATAATTTTTACTTCTTCTTCCGTATACATTATATTTCTAGCTGCTTTATTTTGACTTAAAGCAGCAAATAATTTTTTTAACAATTCTAATTCTAATAACGCCTCTTTATCTTTTGTTGTTTGTGCTTTTTTTTCGATTTTAGAAATTCGATTTTCAACTATTTCTAAATCTGATAAAATTAATTCTAAATCAACTATTTCAATATCACGAATGGGATCAACATTATTTTCGACATGAATTATTGATTCATCTTCAAAACAACGAACTACTTCACAAATAGCATCTACTTCTCGAATATAACTTAAAAACTTATTCCCTAATCCTTCACCAGATGCTGCTCCTTTTACTAAACCAGCAATATCAATAAACTCATAAGTTGCAGAAATAGTTTCTTTAGGCATATATATCGATTCCAACACTAATAACCTTTGATCTGGTACCGTAACAATACCCATATTAGGATCAATTGTCGCAAATGGATAATTTGCTGCTAAAATTCTTTTTTTAGTAATCGCATTAAATAAAGTTGATTTCCCAACATTAGGTAAACCAACTATTCCCGCAGTTAATGACATTTTTCACCCTCCTTAAGCCGTTGGCCAAACATTTACCCCAATTGGTAATCCTAATATGTACCAAGCAACTAAAACAAATAACCATAAACCTAAAATCGCTAATGAATATATTAATAATATTTTGTAATAGTAAAAAATGGATGCTTTATTTTCAGATTTGGTATAAATCTCAATAAAACCAATAAAAATTACAAAATAAATTAA
>JAQUEG010000126.1 GCA_028685275.1 Bacilli bacterium | reverse complement strand
CATCCACCTGCTACGCTGCCGCCTGAGTGACGGCCAATCCGGTCCAGCTCTCCAGAAATCCAGAGCGTTCAATACGTCGGACAAAGCTGGGTGTTTCATTATTTTCCAGCAGCACAATTTTCTGAATGGTGCCCTGGGCATCCGCGCTGATCAGCAGCGGTAGCGGTACGCCGTGGCCGAGAATGCCGTCCAGGCCGGGGTGGCTGGAGACCACCGCGCCCAGGCAGCGGCCTTCAGAGTCCAAGGCCAGAGTCCAGTCGCTGCCCGGCGCCAGCGCGGTGGTCACGGTGTTGGGAAATGCGCGCGCGACCACGGCGGCCTCTAGTGGGCGGGCAGATGCCCCATGAGCGCCCTCCCCGGATGACGACGCGCGTCGGACCACATGGGCCAGCCCAAGCACACCGAGAAACAGGGCCAAGGCCAGAATACCTATACGTTTGCGCATCATGGCGAATAGGCTAGCGCGTAGGGTGTAAATAGACAACACGCAAGGGAGGAACCTCCCTTGCGTGTTGGCGGTGCGTCATGGTGACGCGATTATTTTGTCGGTACGGCAGTCTTCGCGTATTCGAGCACGAAGCTCGCGTAGAACGCGCAGGCCCGGGTGAGGTGCTCGATGTCGATTTCCTCGTTCGGGAAATGCGCGAACCGCTCGTGGCCAGGGCCAAACCCGATGACCGGGATGCCGAACATACCGGCAATCGATACGCCATTGGTGCTGAAGACCCAGTGGGACACGACCGGCTCTTCGCCCAAGGCCTCTTTGAAGCCGGCGATGGCGCTCTGCACCTGCGGGGTGTCTTCCGGAATGAACCAGGTCGGGAAGTACTTCTTGGTGGGGTACACCAAGCCGGTCCAACTTGGGACGGCATATTCCAGCACCTTGATCTCCGCGCCCGCCTTCTGGATGCCCGGCAGCTTCTTGAGCTCGGCCAACGTGGTCTCCTCGGTCTCGCCCAATGTCAGGCGCCGGTCGAGGTGAATGGTGCAGCTATCCGCCACCGCGCACAAACTCGGCGAGGTTGAGCGAATGTGGCTGATGGTGACGGTGCCCTTGCCGAGGGGCTCGGTGGGCGGGAGGTCCGCGTTGAGCTTTTCGATGTCCTTGATGATGTCGGCCATCTTGTAAACCGCGTTATCGCCGCGTTCGGGGGCCGAACCGTGGCAGGACACGCCCTTGGTTTCGACTTCAATCTCCATCCGGCCCCGGTGGCCGCGATAGATTTGCAGGCTCGTCGGCTCAGTGGAAACGACCACTTCTGGGCGTAGCTTGCCTTCCTTGATGATGTACTGCCAGCAGAGGCCGTCGCAGTCTTCTTCCTGGACACTGGCGACAACCCAGATCGTTAGATCCTTGGGCACGAGTCCCAGTTCCTTGAGCATGGCCACACCATAGATGGAACTGGTGACGCCACCCTTCTGGTCGGCGGTACCGCGACCATAGACCTTGCCGTCCTTGATCTCGGCCGGATAGGGCTTGACCTTGGTCCACAGCGAAATATCGCCGATGTCCACGGTGTCGCAGTGGCCATCAAAGGCGATGACTCGCGGCGCGTCGCCGATGCGCCCGAGCAGGTTGCCCATTCCGTCGATGACGACTTCGTCGTAACCGAGCTTCTTCATAGCCTCGGCCAGAAACTTGACTACGTCGCCTTCTTGGCTGCTCAGTGAGGGGATATCGACGATATCCTTGAGGAAGTTAGCCAGTGCGCCTTCGCGCTTCTTAGCTTCATTATATAGCATTGAACTCATATGTTTTTCTCTTTCTTGGTTAAGTGATCACAGGGCTTTCAACAAGCCCGTAGCGTCGTTGAATTCGTTGATGAGCTGATCCCACTCATCAACCTGCTCCTGAGCAAACATTTCGGTCCAGAAATCTTCGTCCCACAAGCGGCGCAGGTCTTCGCTGTCCTTGGCCTGCTGCTCAACCCAAGTGAAGTACTTGAAGTTGTGGAGCGATTTCTGATCGAAGTAGTTCAGCTCGCGGAAAGTCGTGGGCTGGCAGCCCTCCAGATAGCGGCTGTAGTGGCGGGCGGCGAGGTCGGCATTGTAGGGGCCGTGGTTCTCCAGCATTTCCGCCTGGCGCGATGTGTAGAGGTCCATGGAGTCGGTCAGCGGGGTGAAGATCACATCGCGGTCGTCCATGTCGTAGTACTTCGCGGTCCAGATGGCACTGACGAGGTTGCAGATGCTCGAGATGCCGGCCATCGGGAGCTGGGTAATGGTTTCCTCTGTGACCCCCTGCTTGCGCAAGAAATCCTGGCCGGCAGGTTCGTTGAACAGCCGCAGCAACTGCATGACCTGTTCATCGTCCACGGCGGCGATCGCGTTAGTGTTGCGAACGTTGTGGATCCAGGGAATGTGCTTGTCGCCAATGCCTTCGAGGCGATGCGAGCCAAACCCAAACTGGTAGAGAGTCGGGCACTGCTGAGCTTCGGTGGCCACCACGCGGATCTGCGGATGGATCGTGCGCAAATAGTCGCCCGCCGCAATCGTCCCGGCCGAGCCCGTCGCACTGACGTAGCCGCTCAGGCGGCTGCGGTCGGTCTGGAAATGGTTGCGGTAGATTTCCTCGATGATGCTGCCCGTCATCTGATAGTGCCAGATGGGATTGGGAAACTCGTCGAACTGGTTGAAGATGGCAATTTTGTCGCCGCGTTCTTTGCGCAACGTCCAGCACATGTCGTAGATTTCCTTGACGTTGGACTCGGTGCCGGCCGTCGCGATGATTTCATCGGTGTTGATTTCCCGCAGCCAGCTAAAGCGCTCCTGGCTCATACCCTCGGGGAGGATCGCGATGGCCGGGCAGGCCAGCAGGGCGCAATCGAACGCGCCGCCGCGGCAGTAGTTGCCGGTCGAAGGCCACACCGCTTTCTGCGTGGTGGGATCGAAGTTACCGCTGACCAAACGGGGAACCAAGCAGCTATAGGCGGCACCAACCTTATGCGAGCCAGTCGGGAAATAGCGCCCGGCCAACCCCACGATGCGGGCATCGACGCCCGTAATCTCCTTGGGAAACTCAACCCAGTTGCCTTCGCCAAACCCGCCGGTTTCAGGATCGTTTTTCCAGGTGATCCGGAACAAGTTCAGCGGATCAATGTCCAACAGGTCCAACGTC
>JAQUEG010000006.1 GCA_028685275.1 Bacilli bacterium | reverse complement strand
ATATTAATTTAATAACGATAATATCTCTATTAAAATAATACCATATTTTAGTTGTTTTTACAATAAAACCTTAATAATAAAAAAAAGAATAAAATAATTTATTCTTGGCTAGATTTATTTAACGTTTTAGCATATCCCTCTTTAGCATCTGGTCTTTCATAATGAAATCGATTAATTTTATCATCCCACGAAATAAATAACTCGGGAAAGTCTAATTCTGCTTTTTCTTTTTTAGTTAAAATTTGATTTAAATACTCATAGGTCTGATTAATAACAGGACGATAAATATTATTTATAGTATCTGTATTTTTTACTTGTTGAAGTTTTATATTATTTAATTCCTTTGTATAGTCCTCACATTTTGTTTTATACTTATTAATACTTTCATTTAAGGCATCAACATTAGTATTTTTAACTAATTTACGACGCTCAAAAGTATCTAAATAATATTTTAAACTTGCAAATATAGAAAAAGGAATAAGACTATATAAAATAGATACTGATGGAAGATGATTAAGCATATTAATAAAAGAACTTACCGACCATGTGGCAAAAGTAAAAATTATACCCAAATTAAAACAATTTTTAGCTTTTTGGCGGGCAAAGTTTTTATAATAAACAACATCCATAATTACTTGTTCTAATTTTTTTATTTTTTCATTTAAGCCATTAATTGATACAGAATGTTCATTTGCTTTATATAATAAATGTCTATTTTCATTATCGCATTCTGTTTTAAGACTAAGTAAAGTTTTTAAAAATATAACTCGTTCTTTTTTATATTCCATTTTTTTCCTCCTCTTTAATAAATTATAATATATAATATATAATTTATTAATAAACAATATATAATTTTATCGAACAAGTACTTTAGAATATTGTTTTTCAGGTTTATAATCTTCTTTTATATTACGTTGAAACATATTAATTGGTTTTTCAGGTAACCTAAATGTTAATTTTTCATTATTTGTTAAATTTGCATTTAATAACGCATAATATTGCTCAATTTCCGGATTAATTTCGTCCCTGATAATTTCAATATTTTGTTGCATTTGCTTTTCAAGTGTTTTTATTTTTTCTTCATATTCAATTTGTAAATTTTTATCATTAGTTATTCCTGTTTCAATTTGTTCTAAATCATTTTCCATAATAATTTTTTTTGGTTCTTTAATCTTATTATGATACTTTATTAAAGCACTTCCTAAACTAATAATTATCGATAAAGAAATTGTTATTGATAATGTCCCTATATTATTTACAATTTGCCAAATACTACTTAAACTAGTTGTTGTTAATAATATAATTATAAAGAAAATAAATGAATTTTTTTTTGTTTTTTTATATATTTAGGATAATTGATAACTAATTCATATAATAATTCATAATTATGAATATTTTGAAATAAAATGGCAAGTTCCTTATTATATTCTATTTTTTCATTAGTATTTTGCCAATTATCATCATAATATTTTTCTCGTTTTTTTATTAATGATTTATAACATTCGACTAACTCTTGTTTTTGTTCTTCACTATATTCCATGTATGCTTCTCCTTCTTACATAGCTTATTATTATATATAATCAGGCAATAATTGTCAATATTAAAAATGTATAAATTTAATCAAAAAACTAATTATACTTTAATAATATAATTAGTTTTTTATTATTTATTTTTTTAAAGTAAGATCTTTTTCTTTTTCTTTTGTTTTTTTAATTGATGAATCATTTAAATTACTAATAATATTTTTAAATTCTTCTAATTGTTTTTTATGAGGTATAACATTATTATTTAATTCAATATCTATAATTTCATCTTTAAATGGCAAACTACTTAAATCGATAGTGGTATTTCCTTCTTTTAGTATTTCTTTTAATTCCTCATTCGAAATTCTTTTTTTTATTTCAGTTTCTAATTGTACCCTTTGCTCAAAAATTGATAAATCAGCAATTGGTCCTTCAACTTCAGTAATTATTTTATTATTATTTTCATCAATTCTAAACCTAATTAAATTATATTTATCATTTTTATTGAAACTTACAGTTATTATTTCTTCTTTTGCTATTATAGTTGATTTTGCCGTCATTACTAAGGCCTTTAGAGACGTTGGTTTTTGTTTGTATTCTTCAATTTCTTCCTTTGTCATAGGAATTAAAGCATCTAACACATTTAATTTATCTATAATCATTGTTCTTTCATTATTATATTGAACAGTTCTTTGTAACACTCCCATAAGATTTATAAATGGTATTAACAATGATAATAGTACTGTTTTTGAATATTTAAAATTTTCTTCATGGGAAAATTTTTTTAATTTATTAATATCAATCTTACAATCATTATCAGCAACATCTTTAACCAACCTTAAGTCATTTGCTATCTCCATAATAAAACTTGCAACCACTGAACTTAACCAAATAATTAATAATTGCATTTTTCATTTCCCCTCTTTAAATTAAAAATAACCAATAACAGTTGGTTAAAATATTAATATTATTTTAAATCCCCCTATTATTATTTAAATTTCCATTGCGTAAATAATTTAACATAAATATAACTAGTTGTCAATTGATAAATAAGTATCATCCTAATTCGACATATTAACACCTTTTATTCTATTTTTAGCTCTAAATAATAAACTTAATTAGAAGAGGTGTTTAAAATGTTATTTACTTTTTTTATTGAATTAATTAAAAATATGATTTTAACTGGTTCATATTCTACTAACGCTTTCCCTGATCCTTTATCAAAAGAAGAAGAAGAAGAATACATTAAGAATTTATTATTAGGTGATAAAGAAGCTCGTAATAAATTAATTGAGCATAATCTCCGGTTAGTGGCTCATATTGTCAAAAAATATGATTATAAAAAAGATGAGATGGATGATCTCATCAGTATTGGTACCATTGGTTTAATTAAAGGCATTGATACATTTTCCAAACAACATGGTACCAGAATTACTACTTATTGTGCGCGTTGTATTGAAAATGAAATATTAATGCATTTTCGTAGTGATAAAAAGAATAATAAAAATATTAGTATCAATGATGCGATTGGCTTTGATAAAGATGGTAATGAAATAACTTTCTTAGATATTTTGAAAACACCAAAACCTGATTTTATTGAATTAATAGATATTAAAGATAATATTATGTTATTAAAAAAATATATGAATATTCTTACAAATAGAGAAAAAATTATTCTGATTAAAAGATATGGTTTAGAAGGTAATAGAGAAATAACCCAAAAAGAAATTGCTAAAGAATTAAATATTAGTCGTAGTTATGTTTCAAGAATTGAAAAAAGAGCTTTAACTAAATTATTAAGAGAATTTATTAAAGATAATAAACACTTAAATTAATTATTGCTCTTTACTTTGTTTTGTTTTTTGTAAATTGGTTTTTAACATATTTATATAATTCTTCATTAATATTAGTAATCGTTCTAATTTGATTATCTTTAACACAATTAATAATGTGATAATGATAAAGATTTGCTAATTCTAAATAGGAAGTTTCCGCATTAATTAAATGATCGGTAGAAGATTCATGACCATCTCCTATTTCTTTCCGCTTATTTCTTAATTCTATACTATATTGATATGGCATATACAAAAGAATAATCATATCAGGATATGGTAAACCAATAAGTTTAAATTCTAAATCATCAATCCATTGATAAAATTTATAACGTTCTTCTTTATTGGTTATCTTTCCACCTTGGTGGGCCATATTAGAAAAAACATAACGATCAAGGATAACATTAATTCCTTGGTCTAATAAATCATTAATCGTTTTTAAATTATAGTAACGATCGGCAGCAAAATATAAAGAACTAACCTTCGGATTAACATTAGCGGCACCTTCTTTAAACCAACTTTCACCAATCTGCTGTTTACCTAAATAAGGCCCCCCAATAATCCTACCCGTTGGTGAATTATAATTAGGAAATGATACAATTTTAACTGGAATATTATCTTCTTGTAATCTTTTCACTAGATTTTCTGATTGTGTTTGTTTACCGGAACAATCAGTGCCTTCAATCAAAATTATTTTACCTCTCATTTTTTTACCACCATTCTATTTAAATTTTACCCTAATCAATAAAATTTAGCAAGATTTCATTAGCAATAAATATTTTTGATTCGGGAATAAATAAATAATTATTTTCTTCTATTAATAATTTTTCTTTTAATAATTTAGTAATAGGAAAAACTTTTTTGATATCTGTCTTATATTTTTGCTTAAACTTTAATATGTTAACACCTGTTAATTGACGTAAACCTAAAATCATTTCATTTTCCATCATTTCTTTTTTAGTTATATTAGTTTTTTGTTTTAAATATTGACCTTTTAAATAATTAGTAATACTACGGGTGTTTTCATATCTTACCTTATTTAAATAAGAAACTGCTCCTAAACCAAACCCATAATATTCTTCATTTTGCCAATAAATTAAATTATGATTTGATTGATATCCCGGTTTCGCATAATTACTTATTTCATAATGAAGATAATCATGTTTATTTAATATCTTATTAATATAATAATACATCTTAGCATTTAAATCTTCATTAATAGAAGGAACTTTATTAATCCTTAAAAGAGTATTATTTTCAATTATTAAAGAATAAATTGATAAATGTTCCGTTTTTAATTTTAAAGCTTGTTTTAAATCAAATTTTAACCCCCGTAAAGTTTGTTTAGGAAAACCAAACATTAAATCAATATTTATATTATTAAAACCTAAAAAACGCGCTTTTTTAATAATAGTTTGAACTTGTTTTAATTGATGATGCCGATTAAGAAAGGTTAAATGTTTTTGGTTAAAGGTTTGAACACCAATACTTAAACGATTAACACCAAATTGTTTCATTAATTTTAATTTAGGAACGGTTAAATTTTCCACATTACATTCAACCGTAAATTCTTCTAATTTAGTTAAGTTAAATAACTTAGTAATATTTAAAAGTTGTTTTAATTCCGTTAAATTCAAACTAGTAGGTGTTCCACCACCAATATATAATGTTTTAACTAATTCCCCTTGGTACTGATTTTTTATTTCTTGTTCTAAATTTGATAAATATGGTTTAATCCATTGTTTTTGATATAACACTTTACAAAAATCACAATAAGAACAAATACTAGAACAAAAAGGAATATGTATATAAACTGCTTTCATATGATCACCATTACTTACTATTAATTTATTTTAGTTGCTAATACTTTTAAAACTGCTTTTTTTAATTTATTATCAGTTAATTTTGCTAAATAATCTTTATCATTTTTCCAATTTAATAAACTATACTTAATTGCTTCGGCTTTGTATAACGGTGTTTTTTCTTTTATGTACTGTAATGAATCAGGATTTTGTTTTAATGCTTCTAAACAAATTTCTTCGGTTTGTTCCTTTATAAAACGAAGTATCATCCCATTCTTTTTAACCGCTAATAATTTAATTGGTAAAGTTTGTTTTTTAACATATTTTATTGCTAAGGGATTATTAAAAACAGCATACAAACACAATGGTTCGTTTTGGTTTTTTACATATTGTAACGCTAAGCCATTTTCTTTTATTGCTGTTTCTAGGAGTAAAGGCGTCGCTTTTTTTACAAAACGTAATGCTAATCCATTTTGCGCTACGGCTTTTAAACAAATATTTTCCGTTTGTTCTTTTACATACTGTAACATATTACCATCTTTACTAACTGCTAAAGAACAAATCATTGGTGTTTGCTTTTTTACATATTGTAAAGCGGCTGGAGTAATAGTTACAGCAATTTCACATAATAAATCTGTTTGTTTATCAATATATTGTAAGCAAGCACCATTTTGTTCAAGCGCTAATTTGCATATTTCTTCAGCTGGTTCTTTAATATATTGCAAATTAGAAGGTGCTTTTTGAATAGCTAATTTTTGCACCTTTTTACTAGGATTAGTAATATAACGAATTAATTCACTATTATGTTTAACTGCTTCTAAACTTACTTTTTCATTTTGAAATTTTACATGTTTAAATAAATTAATATTATTTTCGATTACATATAAAGCCATTTCTTCGGTTTGCATTTTAACAGGAATTTTTTTAATATAATTAATATCATTTTTTAAATGATACATCATTTCTTGATAAATACTTGATCCAATATTTTCTACCACTGTTGTCACCTAATTCTATTATTTATTTCTAATCTCATCAACCAATAATTTTATAAATTTATGCCCATCTAAATTAATTGTTTCTTTTTGACCATAACGACGATAACTAACGGTATCGTTTTCTTTTTCCCGATCGCCAATAATAACAGTATAAGGGATTTTTTTAGTTTGTGATTCTCTAATTTTATAGCTTAATTTTTCATCTTTATCATCAATTTGCACTCTAATCTTGTTTTTCAATAAAATATCTTTTAAATTTTGTGCATAACCTAAATGATATTCATTGTTCACGGGAATAATATTAACTTGTACTGGCGAAAGCCAAAGCGGAAAAGCACCACCGTAATGTTCAATTAATATACCAATAAATCTTTCAATCGCCCCATAAATAACCCGATGTAACATGATTGGACGTTTCTTCGTTCCATCTTTATCAATATAAGTTAAATCAAAGCGTTCTGGTAAATTCGCATCTAACTGAATCGTTGCACATTGCCAAACCCGCCCCAGTGAATCCTGAATATGAAAATCTAATTTTGGACCATAAAAAGCCCCATCACCTGGATTAATTTTGCATTCTTTTCCTGCCTTCTTACAAGCTTCTTCTAAAATACGTTCTGATTTATCCCATGTTTCAATTGTACCAATATATTTTTCTTCTGGTCTTGTTGATAATTCAACTTTATAATCTAAACCAAAAGTTTTATAAATACGGTCAATAAAATTAATTAAACGAACAACTTCACTTTCTATTTGTTCTTCTGTCATAAAGATATGAGCATCATCTTGGGTAAAATTACGAACCCTAAATAAACCATTTAAAGCACCTGATGCTTCATGTCTATGAACTAACCCTAATTCACCAACTCTTAATGGTAAATCACGATATGAATGTAAACTATTTTTATACACTAATAATCCTCCCGGACAATTCATTGGTTTAATTGCAAACTTAGTATCATCTATTTCTGATATATACATATTTTCACGATAATTATCCCAATGCCCTGATATTTGCCATAATTCTTGGTTTAACATAATTGGGGTTTGAATAAATACATATCCTTCTTTTTCATGTTCTTCATACCAAAATCTTTCTAATTCTCTTCTAATAATCATGCCATTTGGTAACCAAAAAGGAAACCCAAGACCATATTCACTAATCATAAATAGTTCTAGTTCTTTTCCCAGTTTTTTATGATCTCTTTTTTTGGCTTCTTCTAAATAATTTAAGTGTTTCACTAAATCTTCTTTTGTTTTAAATATAATTCCATATACTCGTTGTAACATCTTATTATTAGCATCACCTTTATAATAAGCACCGGATACTTTTAATAATTTATAGTTTTTTAATTCTTTCGTGTTTTCCACATGGGGGCCACGACATAAATCAATAAAGTCACCTTGTTCATAAATAGTAACTATATCTTCATCCATGTTTTCCAGTAAATCAAGTTTATATTGATCATTTTTAAATAATTTAAATGCTTCTTCTTTATTAATTTCTTTTTTTACAATGGGAATATTTAACTGCACTAAACGATTCATTTCTGCTTCAATTTTAGGTAAATCTTCTTCTTTTAATACTTGATCACCTAAATCAATATCATAATAAAAACCATCACTAATAACTGGTCCTACCCAAAATAATGCATTAGGATATAAAATTTTTATAGCATGTGCTAATAAATGCGCACCTGAATGATTTAGAATACTTAATTGTTCATTTTCTTTGATATTAATCATTTCATCGTTCCCTTTCTATTATTAAATATATCTTCTGATATTTGTTTTTTTACACTACCAATTTGTACTTTTAATTCTTTTCTTTCTTCTTTCGTCATCGTCCTTTTACCTAATTCTAATTTCATTGTTAAATCAAATAATTTTTTCTTTAAATTATTTTGAGGATTTATATCCACATTATTCCTCCCTCCAATAAAAAAACACTCACCAAGGAGCGTTTATACGCGGTACCATCCTACCTTATATCTTATTTTGATAACGCATATTATGCGGATTAATCTGCTTAAAGGTAGTAATTACTAAAATCCTTTATTAGGCTTCCACCATCCCTAACTCGCTTTAAAATTATTTTTAATAATCATGTCCTCATCAACGCATTTATTACATAAATAATAATATAAATTTACTAATTAGTCAATAATTCCTTAACTTAATTCTTTAATCTTTGCATTTTCTCCATTTTGATAATAATTTTCTAAATAAGAATAAATCATTTCTTCACGTATATTTTGTAACTCAGCAATCGTTGGTAATTCATTTTCCCAAAAATAAATAACTTTATCATCTATTTTTTTATTTAAAAAGATATCATTTATAATTCTTTGATTAACCAAATCAACATATCGCCTAATTGGAGAAGTAGAATGGGAATAACAATCTAAACCTAATCCTTCATGACCTTTATTAACAACTGAATATTTAGCTTTAGAAAGTGATGATAATATTAATTCTTTAATCGTATCTTCATTTTCTTTTCCTTTGAAATTAATAAATTCTTGTAAACCTTTTATTTCTTTTAAAGCATTAGTTAAATTCATTTTTTTATGAATACGATATAAATACGGATATTTTTCTTCAACTGCATGTTTAGCCGTTAAATAATTCATTAAAACCATATATTCACTTACAATTTGATGACTTTTAGTATTAATATTATCTTTTAAATCATTTTGTTCTATATATTTATATAAAGCATGACCATTATTTTTAGTAGCCAAAATATTACTAAGATAATCTAATTTATTAATTATTTTAAATAATTTATTATCGATATTACCTTTACTTAAAATTTGATCAGCTTCTTTATAAGATAATTGATAATTATTTTTAATAATTGCTCTTTGAAAATGATAATCAATAATATTACCAGTTTTATCTATTTCTATAAAACAAGCAATAACACCACGTTTTCTATTAGCTAGTAATGAATTATTATTGATTATCATTTCCAAGGGTAGCATTGACAATTGTTGATTAGGTAAATATATAGTTTGACCCCAATTATTATTCTTAAGAGTAATTAAATCATCATAAGAAACAAAATTACTAAGATCAGTAATATAAATACCTAATAAAAAATTACCATTACTTAATCCTTCAATCGAAAAGGCATCGTCTAAACATCTAGCACCTTCTGGATCAATAGTAATAATTTGTTTATCGGTTAAATCAATTAAATCATGTTTATTTTTTAAGTATTCTAACTCATGATAATCATTTATTTTAGGAAACTGTACATTAAATTCTAAATCACTAGTAAAAGGCTTTTTATTTTTTTCTAAATTATTTAATTTTTCTCGTAATTGATTAAGGAAAAAAATTTTTTGTTCTCTTTCTCGACGCGGTAATTTATCCCTTCTAATATCATCAATTACTAAATATATATAATTAATAATTTGGTTTTCATTAATATGTCCTTTTGATGTTAATAAAAGAAGATCAATAATAGAATTATAATAATAAATTGATAAATAATCATCAATAGTAGCAGTTTTTATTATTTTAATTTGTTGTTCAATTACTTGTTCTAGCAAACCACGTCCCGTTGGGGTTTTAACTTTAGTTAACTCCGGAAAATGTTCTAATAAATATTTAATTAAGCGATAATTTTGCACTTGATCAATTAATGTAATTAATAATAAATAACTACAATCCGCTTCATATTCATCTTGTTTTATATCAACTAACATATTATATAATGAATTTTTTTCTAACAAATCATCATATATATTTAAAATATTTTTTTTATTAGCACATTTTGTTTTTTTATTTTTAATAATTTGATCAAGATCATTAATTTGAACAATTATATTATTATAATTTACGCTTCTTTTTTCGGTAACAAATAAAATTAAATAATCAATTATTTTTAAAATATCTTTAATATAAAATTTTATATCCGCAACTGGAATATTTTTAATTGCATTATGCAAATACTTAAATAATAAATTAAAGAATTCCTCATCACTATTAATTAATAGTTTATGTTTTAGTTCATCAATTGTATAATTTTTATTATTACTAATTAAAGCACTTAAAAATACTTCTTTACTACTCATTTACTACTACTCCTACTACTTTCTTTTGTTTTTACTAATCATTTGCATTTCAATACTAATTTGTTTAATTCGTTCAATAATTCTCCTTCCTTTTATATGTTCAGTTTGATAATTAGAATGACTAAAATGTTCTTCTAATTCTTTTAAACTAAGATTAGATGTAAAAAACGTTGGTAATTTTTCTTGCATTCTATATTGTAATAAAGGCCCAAGAATTTCATCTCGCTCCCATGGGGTAGTATTTTCCGCCCCTATATCATCGATTAATAATAATGGAATCTTCTTAATATAATTATATTTTGAACCAAAATCATTGCTAAAAGAAGCTTTTAAATCCCGCAAAAACTCAGGCCAATAAATAATTGCTATTTTTATTCCTCTTTTTGCTAATTCATTAAATAAGGCTGCAATTAAAAAGGTTTTACCACTACCAAAATTACCATATAAATATAACCCTTTTTGCTCAGTATTAGTTTCATAATTAGTAATAAAATCTTTTACCCATTTAATCACTTCAATTCGATTTTTATCACTTACATAAATATCTTTCATGCGTGCTGATTTTATTTCTTTTGGCACATCAAAATAATAAGCATTTTTTTGATGACGATTATGGTTTAATAATTTCTTTTTATATTCACAAGGAACATAACCAAATTTTATTACTTGTCCATCAATTTCTAGTTTTAAAATAAATCCATTTAAACTATTACGGCAAGTAGCTAATTCCTGACAATTTTGACAATTACCATGCTCAAAAGCACACTCTTGTAATTTAGAAGTGTATTTCATTAAAATATCATCACTAACATTTAAATGTTTTACTAAATTCTTAAAGTTCTCATCTTTTAATGCTTTCGCATATTCTTGTTTTAAGGAATTATCAAGTTCATCAGTTAATTCCCATTTAATCATTTCACTTGTAACTTTTTTCATTTTACCACCTACGAAAATTCCTTTAACATATCTTTAATTTTACTTTCTTCATCAATCGATAGTTTTTCTTCTTTAATTTCTTTCCCAAACCATTCTGGTAGTTTTTCTTCCTTCTTCGGTTTAGTTTTTGAATTTGAATAATTAGTTTTATTTTTATATTTATTATGTTCTTTTTCAGCTTGTTTCATTGCTGCTTCTACCGTTTTAATATTTAATCTTTTCCATTGTCCAGCGATTGTTTCAATATAATTTTTATTTAATTTATTAGCGTTAACTTTTAAAACATAATCAATTAAAACATTTATTACACCAGCTGGCAATTCTTGCTCAAGCATTAAATTTTCAATTAATTTAGTATCACGACTAGTTGGATTACCACCATTATATTTTGCTCTTAGAAAATCATATGGTGATAAAGTCTCAAAAGTAGCAATAATTTTTGAACGTTTGGAATCATCTTTATCTTTTTTACGTAAATCTTCAGGTTGTGTTCGATAAATCAAATTTGGTAATTTATCATCATTTTCAAATTGATAATAATTTCGACATGCGGTTCTTAATTTAACCTTATCAATACCACCTTTTTCATTAATTGTACTACGAATAATACCAAGCATCTGTAAAGTATCAATTTGATAAAGAAAGCTTAATTTATTAATTAAATCTTTTGTTTTTACATCAAATATTTTTTTATTAATAATATCTTTAGGAATAGATGCTAGAATCAAATCAAAATCAATGTTATTATTAACCGTAATATTATTAATATTTCGTTTTCTAATTGCTTCTTTCTTTAAGTTTTCTTGTTCCTCTATATTAATATTAAAAACATCACTAAAAGAAATAGTTATATCAGTAAAATCATTTAAATTAATATGTGGTAATTTATAATAATTAATAATTCGATTATACTCATTTGATCCTACATAACTAAATAAAAGTACATTTAAAATCGGATCATTTAAAAATTCTGCTACACTTAATGGTGAATATAACTGATAAACATAATTATTAATTGATTCCTTTTTAAAATATACTTTTAATAAACCAATTGCCTCTAATTTATTTCTTGCCATAATAATATCGTCTAATTTTAATTGCATTTTACTCATTAAATGATGATGGGTAAACTCAATACTCATTATTTCAGTTTGATCTAAATCAGACCACAAAGTAAAATATAAATTAATAGGAGTACTACCAATGATTGGCTGATACAACATTGTTAATATTTTACGATCTATATCTTTTAAAATCGTTTTATTTATTACCATATATGTATCAGCTGGTAAAATATTAACTTTACTCATTGTATCATCCTCCCCTAATACCATTTTAATCGTTTTTCAACATTTTGGCAAGGAGAAATAAATTATAAATAAAAAAGAGTGAATTTCACTCATTTTACACCTCGTTTTTTTTAATTTTTTATAAAAATGTATAAACACATTTTTATAAAAAATTTTTGGTATGCGAAAGAGATTTCCCTCTTTCGCATACACGCCTTTCCTTTATATATTACTTTTTTATTAGTTTCTTCTTTTTCCTTTATTTTCTTAATCATTTGACGATAGTCAAATGAAGGATCACTTGCCTTCGGCAAGTGAAAGTGAAAGCCTTCGCCCTAAAGGGCTCGGCAGGTTAAGTCCCAGCCAGGCAGCGCACCGAATACCCGTTCGCCTGCGAAATCGTATTGCGGTAAACATTGGAATTGAAATAGGGCAAGTAACGTCTCCAAGCATCAGGACCGTCAGACGAAGACGACCACCAGTAGCCGTTCGAACCAACATAGTTGAGCGTACCCGAGGTGTAACGGTACCCAGCGGGCTTAGCATTAAAACCACTAGAATTGTCTCCATTACCATCATTTTTCCAGTATGTAGTTGATTTTAATTTATATCCTTCATTTGTTCCTCTATAACCTGTAGCATCTGCTTGTGCCTGTTCCATCCCTAATTTCTTCTCTAATGTTTTCCATTCTGCATCTGTTGGAACATGCCAGCCA
>JAQUEG010000125.1 GCA_028685275.1 Bacilli bacterium | reverse complement strand
ATTCCTATCGAGGTCAAAAGCGGCGACAATGTCAAGGCCATCAGTCTGACAAATTACCTCGAGAAACACAAACCAAGTTGTGCAATACGCTTTTCTGAAAAAAATTTCAGCCGAACCGTAAACCTACTCAATTTGCCATTGTACATGGCAGCACGCCTGCCAGAATATTTTGCCTAGCGAACAAGCCGAGATTTCTGGCAAAAAAAACATTGTTTTACCTAGGGGGTTCCAAAAAGGGGGCAGGAGGCAGGAGGAGAAGTGCGTGGTGCGTAGTGCGTGGTGCGTAGTGCAGGGAGCAAAAAAGACCGGCATATGCAAGATTTTCGCCGACAAATTCAGCCGCCAAAGCATTACTCTTAATTTTTCCGTGTGTTCCGTGTGTTCCGTGGTTAAAAAACCTTTTTGGACGGGGTCTATGCAATGCAGATTTTTGACACATCGACAAATAAAAAGTTTGCTATGTGGGCAAGATTGACAAATAACAAACATATGATACATTGTATGAAGTTTGCTATGTGGGCACAAACAAGAAACAACAAATTCTTGAGCAATCAAGGATAATTGAGAAATAGAATGAAAGACGCAATGACATATGAAGCAGAGCTTGTTGAGCCGCTTTTGAAGGTTTTCAAAGAGAATAATATTTCAGGAAAACTGGAAAAAAGTTATGGCAGCGATATTGCATATTGTGATTTTATATTCGAGACCGAGAACGGGTATAAAATTTATATTGAGTGCAAATCCAGAGTTAACAAGCACATGATAACGAAATCGTTTGATTTCGCTCAAAAAATTGCAAAAGAAGGTGATTACTTTGTTTTTGCGGCAAAATATATTCCAGGGCATCTTTTTTTTCCGAGCCATGCCAGTAACATTTTCGTATTTTCAACTCAAGGAGTTTCATTCGTAAAAATCCCGGGGCTGACATATAGAGTTGAAGAAAAACTGCGACGGAAAAAGAGAGCTCAAATACCGACTTCGGGCACGATATTCACCCTCCGCTCGTCCAGGCTGGCAAGAGCTTTCCTGAATGATCCTTCGAAAAAATGGAAACGAATGCAACTAGCTGACGAAGTTTCATTAAACCGCGGGTATGCATCGACCAGAATCAGGCAGATGCTGAAAGAACATTATATCCGTGAAGAAAACAAAGAACTTATCCTAACAGATCCGGACAGGCTGCTTGACAACTGGAATTCCGTATATCGCTTTGACAGGTACAAGGAAAGAGTTCTATTCGCTTTTTCGATGAAAGATTTCAAAGACGGAATGCGGAAGCTGGCCGCCCGGTTTGATTCAATGAAAATCGGATATGCTTATACCGGTTGGAGTGGTGCCGCACTGCGTGCCCCTTATATGGAGCCGCCGTTTATTATGGTTTATACGGAAAGAATGCCGGAAAAGATACCTGGTTTGTATCCTGTTGAAAAAGACGGAAACGTACAGATCTTTGTTCCTTCCGACATCGGAGTCTTTCAATTTACAAAGAATATTGAAAAGATGAAAGTTGTGTCTGACGCACAGCTATATCTTGATTTGATAAAAATGCCGGGGCGGGCATTCGATCAGGCGGAATATTTAAGATGTCAATTAATGAATTGGAGCGAGTATGCCGGATAGTAATACAAACATAAGCAATTATACCGAAATATTCACGAAACGTGTCGAAACCGCATTGATCGATTTATGGGGGCGACTTGGAAATTACAGGCAATATCTGGTTCTGGTGGGAGGACTTGTGCCCAGATATATTACAGCCCCTGAGGCTACGTCTAAGCATTGCGGAACAATGGATATCGATCTGGGTATTTCAATGGCAGTCGAGAATATTGAAGTTTATCGTCATATCCGTGAAATATTGAGCGATTTAGGGTATCGGAATGCTTTAAATGCCAGAGGGAACATTAAAAAACACTCGTTTGTAAAAGGCGAAATAGCAATTGATTTTCTGACCACATCCTACGGCCATGAAAAAGATAGATTGATTCGTTCGGTGGAAGATGAGATTTTTGCCATAAAAACAAAAGGAATCGGCCTGGCCTTTCACTCGCCGTTAAAAGTTACAATAAAGGGTACTAATTCAAATGGATACCTGGCGGAAGAGGAGATAAACATCTGCCGGCCTTTTCCGTATATTGTGCTGAAAGCCTTGGCCTATGACAACCGGAGGCTGGATAAAGATGTGTATGATCTGGTTTTTGTATTAACCCACTATCAGGAAGGGGTCGTTTCTGTTGTTGAAGATGCGCTCAAGGAAGATGTCGAGTCGCAAGCTTGCCGGGATGCGATTAAATTTCTGAAGCGTTGTTTCCAGTCAATGAACTATAATGGGCCAGGAAGCTATGAGACATTTACCGGCATAAAAGGCTCCAGGGCTGTAGCTTATGCGGCTGTAAAGGAGTTTTTGGAGCAGTTGAAATAAGCGGCTCATTTCTTCTTTGAATCGTTACGTTTGTTATTATTTTGGAGAAGGATATCCCGAATGACGGACGGGCCTTACAGTGAATTTTTCAGTTTTTTGTAGTAACCACCGATTTTCACGGTTTTAATTTAACCCTAAATTCCTAGGGTGGGCTGCGTCCACCTTGGACAGCTTCGGGTCAGTAGCTCCGGCTTAGTGGTGGGTGATAAAAACAAGGTTTTTTTGCGATGAAAGAATTTTCCGCATACGATTGTGCTTTGGATGGCATCAACTTGATTGAGGCTGGTGCCGGCACTGGGAAAACCTACAATATTCAGACTCTGACCGCCCGCATTGTGCTCGAGCAAGCCATTCCCATCACTCAAGTTTTGGTGGTTACCTACACCCGGGCAGCCACTGCCGAGCTGCAGGAACGCCTGCGCAAAGTGCTTGATTCCCTGCTGCGGATGCTTGATGCCGCCACTGTGCCTGAGGGCGAGGAGGAACGCTGCCGGAAAATACTCGACAATCTGCGGCAATTGCCTGAGAATGCCCCTTTTTGGAAACTGCATATCGAGGGCAGCAAGCCGCAAAGCCGTGAGGAGACCTTTCTGCGCAACGCGCGCTTTCTGCTGCGCAACGCCTTGCGCGATTTTGACCAGGCGGCAATCTCGACCATCCACAGCTTTTGCCAGCGCATGCTGACTGAAAACGCCTTCGAGAGCGGATTGCGTTACGGGATG
>JAQUEG010000124.1 GCA_028685275.1 Bacilli bacterium | reverse complement strand
TAGCACAGAAGTCCTGGAGTAACATCTAGGACTTTTTAGGTACAATTTAGGTACAAAAATACTAAAAAGCCACGGTAAATGATGGTTTATGCCAATATAAAAAGGCCCATATTTAAAGGGTTTAACACAATTTGGTCTCTTCTAACTGAAGAGAGCAGGCCCCCCTGAAGGAGTTCTCGTTAAGAGAACTCTATTTTTATTGAAAAGAATAAGGGTATAATAGTACATTCCAACTAATCAGGTTTAAATCTTATTAACAAAATGCTTTTTAGTAATACAAGTAGAAAAAACACCATTTTAAATGTGTTTTCTTTAGTATTTTTTATTATAATAAACTACCATTTATCATAAAAATTAGATAAAAGGATAATAAAAAAAGAAGAATATTATCTTCCTATTTTTAACAGCTCATATTTAAGGATTTTTCCTTCATTTTTAATAAATTTATCAAGTTTTGATTCTTCTTTAATAACACCGTTTTTTTTCATATAAATAATTTTTTGATAAATTTTTAAAATGTCTTTTTGAATAGTTTTGGGTAATTCGGTAAATTTATATCCTCCTATAGAATAATCTTTACCTGATACTATATAATCATAACCTACCTTATATATTGCTTCCTTTCTATTTTCTAATGTATCAAATGATTCTCTATTTAAATATTCTTTATATAATTCTTCCATTCGCTCAAATAATAAATAGATACAAAATTGATTTTTAATGTTATCTTTATTTTTCAAATCTTTAAAAACAATTGCTTCTTTTTCAGAAATATATTCTTCTAATAAATAATCATTATTTTTAACAGGAACGTTTATTTTTGGTGCTTCTTCAACCACGTGTTGACCGTTTTCAAAAGAATGGATTCTTAACTTATCAGCTTGAATAACATATTCGTCACCAAGAAAATCAGTAATAACATATTGGGCTATTTCTTTAGTATCATTAAAACTTTCTTCAAATTGTGGCATAGAAAATTCATTTTTAAAATCAACTTCTGTTGTTGTTTTTTCCGGCATTGGTTTTTTGGCAATACGATCTATATAATGATTACCCATTACCATTATAAATATACCACTAAAAACACCACATAAATATAATTTAATTTTCTCTTTAATTTTCTTTTTTGTTTGATATTTCATGAAATTCACCTCTATAACTGGTTATGGTAGCATCATTTCCAATTATTGTCAATTCCATAATGGTGTTTTTTTAAATGTTCTTCAAATGCGGGTAGTCCATATTCTTTATTATAATAATTTGGGAATTCATTTAAATGTGCTAAGGCTATTTTCATAGTTAATATTAAATTATCGTTTGTTACATTTGTTTTTGGAGTAACTGTACCATGTTCTAATTCTATATTTACTCCGGTTATCAAATCTTCTAATGTGAACTTATCAAAAGTAATACCCAGTATCTTGGCTGAACTTAATATTTCTTGTTTACTATACATATTCATTCCTCCATTGTATAATATGATTGTTATATAACAATGTTATTGTAATATAATATTTAAATACATAGTAGAGTCATATATTGAACATTGAAGTTAAGTAAACAAAATAAAATTAATTATTTTTATTATTATTTATTTAATAAAACTATTTTTAAGTTATTCATTGAAGAAATTTTTGTTATAAAACTCTATTTTTTTGTTATTTCTTTTTATCCATAAAAGGTGCTATAATTATTATAGGAGGATATGGTAATGAATAATATTGCAAGAAAAAAAAGAAGCAAGTTTGTTTTAATAATTATTGCTTCAATAGTGATATTAGGTGTTATATTTGGCACAATTGATTATATTAGAGCAATGAATGGTAAAAAACCAATATTTATTTATCGTACAGTCAATTCTACAAGCATTGATGTAGTTAAAGCAATAGAGTTTGACGATACCGCATTATCTAATAAAGAAGGAGCTATTTATTATGGTATTGGTTATAATGTCTCAATTTGTGATAATGAAACTGGTAATTATATTTTTCAATTAGGTCACAAACAAAAAGAACCTTGCTTTACTAGTTTAACTTGTACCGAAACAGATGATTTGAATATTAAACGCTCTTTTGTGTATTCATTTTTTGATGGTAATTTATATCGTATAAATAAAACATATTTAATACCGATTGAAAATACAGATGAAACAGAAGAAGAGTATGATAATTGGGTTATGAAATTTAATGATGTTTATGGTTGTGGTGCAACATTTCAAAAAAAAAGTGAAACTACATATGAGGTAGTAGAAATATGCAATATAGTTAATATGTCAGATGGGGACATTCACGAGGTATACCAAACAAATCATACATCTTTAGAACAAACTGAAACAACAAGAAATGAAATTATTGATTATTATGATAAATGGATGGTATGTGAATAAATAAGTAAAATGGTTTATATATTTAATAAAGGAGGCTAAGATGAATAGCAAATTACTAGATAAACATTTAGATGATTATTTAAAAAAAATAAAAATTAATGGCGAGATGGAAGCTTTAATTGAAAGGGAAGAAAGGAAAAAATTTTATAATTCGTTTACTAAAGAAAAATTATTGAGTATTGATATTGATGACTTTTATGAGTATATTGGTAAACTATGGGCTATGATTATGTGGGGGAATAAAAAATATAGAATTGATCAATTGATTACTGATAATGGTGGTTTTGAAAAATTAAAGAGTAAACTAGTAGAATTAATATATGGTAATAATAGTATTGATTCTAGATGGGATGATTTTAAAAATAATACAAAAGGATTTGGACCAGCTATGATGAGTGAAATTCTATGTCATGTTTATCCTAATGATTGCATGTTATGGAACCGGACAGCAGAATCTGCTTATCAAAGTTTAGAAATTTCAGATATTCCAATTCGTAATTATCAAATGACAGGAAAAAAATATGTTGAAATGACAGAAATAGCAAAAGAAATACAAAAACGTATAATTGAGAAAGGATACCCAAATGCTGACTTGTTATTTGTTGATTATTTTTTTTGGGATCAGTTAAGAGATGTGACATCTGTTGTGATTGTTGACAAAGATAAGAAAAACTCTGTAATTAACAATAGATCTTATAATAATGAGATAAATAAATAAATAAAAAATATAGGCAATTTATTGGGATATAATACTCATTTAAAAATA
>JAQUEG010000123.1 GCA_028685275.1 Bacilli bacterium | reverse complement strand
TTTGAAATCTGAAGCGCTGGATTAACATTTTTACCATCACAAGTATATTTCTGAGGAATTGTTTCATTATTTAAAAATGCAAGGCTTTTAACAATTATCATATATATTAATTATAGCATTTATTAACCCTTTTAAAAACATTTTACAAGAATAAAAGTTTGGGATACTATAATATTATGAATAATTGGCCAAAATACTATAACAGTGAACTTATTACAAACAAAGGAACAATTGCTATTGTTTGTGGCTGGACTAAAAAAGAAGATATCTATGGAAAACTTTCAGAGAAAAATAAAGAAAAAGTGGCTGTGATTGGACAACTCTATTCCAAACAAGGAATTAATTTTGTTATAAGAAATACATTTCTGAACCCGAATATTAATTTCTTAATTGTAACAGGAAAAGATTTGTCAGGAAGTTTAAAGGAATTCAAAGAATTATTAAACAAAGAAAAAAAAGATTTTCTTCATAAAGAAATCAAAGAGGAAAAAATTAATGAGTTTATAGATTATTTTAATAAACATAGTCTTTTTGTAAAGGAGGATAATATAAATTCTGCTATTGAAAATCTAACCAATCTTCCGAGGAAATGGACTCAGGAACCCATTTTATTTAAAGATCATATAGCACAAAAAGCAAGTACATTTCATTCAGAAAAGGTTGCTTTTCGAATTGAAGGAAGAAAAGTCTCAAAAGTTTGGCTTAAGGTATTGGATAGAATTTTAAAATTCGGAACTGAAAAAAAGAGCGCCTACGGGGGTAAACAAAAAGAATTGATCAATATTATAACTGTTGTTAATAATGAAGATCCTGATAATCCCTATCTCCCATCGTTTCTAAACTTCAACAAAGACCATCTTTTAAATTACTACCCGCAAATGATGACAGGCTGTGTTTTTGAAGGAGTAGAATATACTTACGGAAGTAGGCTAAGAAATCATGATGGTATAAATCAAATTAAAAACATTATTGAAGATTTAAAAACAGAGCACTATTCCAGAAGAGGGATTGCTTTTACCTGGAATGTTGAAAAAGACACAAAAAACAAAAACCCTCCCTGCCTTAACTTGGTGCAAGCCCTCGTCCAAAACAGCACCCTTTATTTAACCGCCTATTTTAGATCTAACGATATGTTTAAAGCTTGGCCTCAAAATGCTTTTGGTCTTTTAAAAATACAAAAAGAAATTGCTACTGCACTGTACCTTGAAATTGGAAAATTAGTAGTTGTCTCTTGTTCTGCCCATATCTACGAACAAGACCTTTTAGAGGCTGAGAAAATAATTAAAGAGCACAAACCAACATTAGAATGTCAAACTGACCCAAGAGGAAACTTTGTAATTGAAATCAGCAAAGAGAATATTATTGTAAAGCATATTGATGATAATGGTAATTTCCTTCAGGAATTCAAAGGGAAAAAAGTAGAAGAAATTAGAAACCAGATCAACCCTTTTGTGTCAGACATCACTCATGCAATTTATTTAGGAACTGAACTTCACAAAGCAGAACTGGCTTTGAGAAATAAAACTAACTACACGCAGGATAAAGATTAATTACTTTATAATACTTCTTATGCTATCCTATAATACCCACGCGATATAAAATCAAGATAACCCTTGTTGCGCAGAATTTGTAATTGTTGTCGGATTTTATCTCTAATATGTTTATTGTTTGGATACAAAACAGACAATTCATTTTCGAATCTATAAATATCATTGAGAGTAAATTTAGACTTTCCTATTTTATCAATACAACGCATAATATCTAGAAGCCACCCCTTTGCATATATCTTTCTTTCCCCTCGCAAAAAAAGCGTTTTATTCCATTCAGTTAGTACCCCTGCTCTTGACTTAACTTCTCCTTGTTGAACTAGGAATATTCTTCCTGAATATGGAATTTGATGCAAGAGAATATTCGAACCCACCCAACCAGGACGGCGAGCTGTTTTGGCAAGTGGTTTACGTTCCTCGATAATATTCAACGTGAAAAAATGTTTCGGAATAATAAAAAAATTAAAAACAGAATAACTTTGCATATCATAATTAAGGATAAATAAATTCGGGATAGTATTGCTTTTTAATCTCTTACATTTTGTATGATACGCACCATCTAAAATTTTCTTGCCAACAACACCATTCTTACTCTTTAGCTCATAATCCTCTTTACAGCTTGGGCAAAAGAAATCAGCAACAGGATGATTATTGGGATATTTGTCTAGTTGCAAATGTCCACAATTTGGACAAAAAACGAAATCATGAACCCATTGTTCGGTCAAAACACGTGCTCTCTGGGATGCATTTTTATATCCTCTTGTAAGCTTTTTATTAAAACTCAATTGCATATTTATCTTATACTAAATAAACTCACTAAGATCTTCTCTCAACTCATAAAGTATTTCGATTATTTCTTCTAAAGGAATCCCTCTTGTAAAATTATTATAACTTCCTTCTATTCGCCTAACAAATGTAGAGCTTAAATACTTGAGCGGATCATATCCTAAAGCATAATTATAAATCTCTGGATCTTCATTAAGATATCTTTTAATTTCTTCGTCGGATAAATTTCTCATAAATATTTCTGTTTTTACAATCCTTGAAATTCTTTTTTTAAAAGCAATATCAATTACAAAAACTCCCGTATAAAATTGGAAATTCTTTAAGGAAAGAGATCGCAATCTTTGAAATGCCTCCTCTCTTGACTTTGGTTTTTCAAGAATCTGATGGTTAAAACATCCAACCGAATCCATTCCTATCACAATGGCATCTCTATGATTCTTTGCAACTGCCTCTGCTTTTAACTGAGAAAGTACTCTTACCAACTTTTCTGGACTTTCTCTCTTTACCTGAGATTCGTCCACATTGCTTTTCTCAGTCTCAAAAGGGATTCCTATATAAGCAAAAACTTCTTTTCTATATGGCGAAGTTGTTGCTAAAATTACTTTTGACATACGCTAAAAATTTATTTCAACTCTAAGTTATAAACATAACTCTCAACACCATCGCTCCATCTAAAAACACCTATCTCTTTAAACCCTAATTTCTGATGCAATTTCCTAGAGGCATTATTAAATGGATCCTTTGAAGTGATAACTCTGAATTTCTTAATTCTTGCGTCTTTAAATAATTGTTTATAAAGTAATGCTCCCATTCCTTTTCTTTGGAAATTTGGACTAATTCCTATTTT
>JAQUEG010000122.1 GCA_028685275.1 Bacilli bacterium | reverse complement strand
GGCATCTTATCGTGATTTATTACAAAAATTTATTAGTACGAAAGAAGACTTTGGATTTGTTACTAATTCAATTGAATTACAATTTGAAAATATTGAAAAACGTTTTAGTGAGTTTGAAAAGGCAATGGAAAATAATGATTATGATGAAGTGAATCATATTGTAAAAGCCCTAGATGATATGATTAATCATATGGAAATAGTAATAAATGAAGTACCAGCAATTGTTTTATCAATTGATAATTTAATTCCCCAACGAATTAAAGAAATAAAAGATTTATCTGAACAAATGACTAAAGAAGGATATCAATTAGCTTATTTAAATGTTGAATATAATATTGAAGAAATAGAAAAAAAGGTTAATGATATACTAGATCGGGTAAAGGTTTTAAATTTAGAGGATGTTTCTTTTGAAATAAAAACGTTTATTGAATACTTTGATAATTTATTTAATGATTTTGAACGGGAAAAGATGGTAAAAAAAGTATATGAAGAAGAAGTAATAATATTTCATGCAAAGATTACTAAATTAAATGATATTATTACGGAACTATATAATCAATTAGATGAAACAAAATATAATTATGATATTGCGGAACAAGATATCGAGCAACTTGATGAAATTAATCAAGAATTAAATGCGATTAATACTGATTTTAAAACATTAAATGAAACAACGAGAACGAAAAGTTTTCCATATTCAAAATTAAATATGGAATTAGAACAATTAGGAAATAGACTTAATAAATTAGAATCTAATTTAGATAGTTTAATGCAAACGGTTGGTAATATGAAAGATGATGAAAAAAGAGCAAGAGAACAATTAAATGATATTGAAGAATTATTAAGAAAAGCAAAATATCGCATTAGAGATTATAAAATACCAATTATTCCTAATAATTATTTTGTGGAATTAAAAGAAGCATCAGCAGCAGTTAGAGAAATAGTTAAAGAATTAGATAAAAAACCAATTAATATTGAGGTTTTAAATACCAGAGTGGATACTGCTAGAGACTTAGCATTTAAATTGTTTAATACTACTAATGAAATGATTAAAACAGTCCAATTAGCGGAAATGGCCATTATTTATGGTAATCGTTATCGTAGTAGTAAACCAATTGTTGAAGAAGGTCTAAATAAAGCTGAAATTTGTTTTATTAAAGGAGATTATAAACGTTCTTTAGAATTAACTATTAATACTATTGAAATAATTGAACCAGGCATATATCGTCGTTTAATTAATTTATATGAAGAACAGTAAAGGGGTAAATTATTATCCTTTTTTTAATATTGTAAAAAGATAATCATATAATTAAACAGGTGATTATATGTTGAAAAAAGTATTACAAACAATTGGGTTATTATTATTATGTTCTTTTAGCTTTTTTTACACTGATCGCGTTGTAACAGTAGTAAAAAATCAAGATCCAATTATGATTAAAATAAATGAATATAAAGATTTTTATAATATTGAGAGTGTAGATGCTATAATTAATGATAAAGATATTATTCCTGGTATTAATGGTTGTAAAGTTAATATTGATAAAAGTTATTCTAATATGAAAAGGATTGGTAGTTATAATCCCAATATGATTGAATACCAAGAAATAAAACCAGAATTATCATTAAGTAAAACCTATGATAAATATATTGTTAAAGGAAATAGTAATAAAAATACTGTTACTCTTGTATTCAAGGTAAATAATATTAACAATATAAATGAAATTAAATCTATTTTAAAAGAAAAAAAGATTAAAGCCGCATTCTTTATCGATGGTAAAGATATAGAAACTAATGTTAATAGTATATATCCACTAATAAATGAAGGTCATGAAATTTATAATTTAGGTTATGATCATCGTTATGAAAAAGAGATGTTAAGATGGACTAATAATATGATTGATAGTATTGCCAATAATAAATCAAATTATTGTTTAGTATTAACTGAAAATCAAAATACTTTAGATATATGTTCAAAAGAAAAGATGTATACTATAAAACCAGATATTATTATAAACTATGGTAATCCATTTAGTATTGTCCGTAAAACAATCGAAAAAGGTAGTATTATTGTTTTTGATGTTAATAGTATAACTAAAAACGAATTAATTGGTGTAATTACATTCTTAAATAAGAAAGGATATACATTTAATATACTAAGTAATCACTTAAGTGAAAAAGGGTGTCAATGACATCCTTTTTTAATAGAAAAAAATAACAAATAATGTCATAATATGGTATACTTATTTTAGAAGAAAATAAGAAGAGGTGATTATTAATGAAAAATAAACAAGGTTTTACTTTAATCGAAGTTTTATCAATTATTATTGTATTAGGAATATTAATATCAATTGCTATTCCTAGTATTTCGAAAGTAGTTAAGTACGGAAAAGATAAATCATATGATTTATTAGTTATGACTATTGAAGATAGTGCTAAATTACATGTATCACAAGATCGAAGGGCAGTTCAAGATGTAATTAAAGATATAGGAGTACATGAAATTACTTTGGCGGAATTAATTGAAGCAGGTAAATTAAAAGAAGGAATAATCGATCCAAGGACTAATGAAGAAATATCAACTACTAAAAAAGTATTAGTTATGTATAAAGAAGATATGTCTTTATTATATTGTTATGAAGATAATAATTGTCCGGAACCATATATTAGAAACTGGGTATTACCAATAATAACTTTATTAGGAGATAATCCAGTTACTATAAAAGTAGGGGATACTTATGTTGATGCGGGTGCAACGGCATTAGATGATATAGATGGTGATATAACTGATAATATAGTAATAACTAGTAATGTAGATGTTGAAACACCAGGGGAGTATACAGTTACTTATAATGTTAGTGATAGTAGTGGTAATGAGGCAATCAAAACGAGGGTTGTTTTAGTAGAGTCTGATTATGATGAAGAAAAAGGAGTGAACCGACCAAAACTAGCTCAAGGAATGGTGCCAATAAAATGGGTATGGAATGAAAATACTGAAAAATGGGATGAAGTTGAAACAAATAAATATGATGAAGATTGGTATGATTATCAGGATAAAAGATGGGCAAATGCAGTTAGTAAGGATACAGGAGGTAATATTACAGCATATTGGGTATGGATACCAAGATATGCATATAAGATAACTAGATGCTGGAATCAAAGCTGTAGTGGTTCAGCCGGTAATATCG
>JAQUEG010000121.1 GCA_028685275.1 Bacilli bacterium | reverse complement strand
GCAAAAGATACCATTAAAGAAATACACAAATATCACAAAACAAAGCCATTAATATTTACAAAAGAACTAAGAGAAAAAGACCTAGGAGAATTAACAGGAAAAACAAAAAAAGAATATAAATGGAATTTAAAAAGCTACTATTTTGTAGTTTATGAAAATACAGAGGGAGAAAAAAATAAACATTTCCTAAAAAGAGCAAAAAATTTTATAAATTATACTTATAAAAAATACAAAGATAAAACAGTACTTATAACCTGCCATAACGGAATAGGACGAGCACTTATGGCATATATAACAAATAAAAAATATGATAATAAAATATTAAAATTTAATAATAATTATATCTATTTTTTTGAAATTAAAAAAGAAAAAGGAAAACTAAATTTTAAAAAAAAGAAACAAATAATAAATTAATTATTTGTCCTAGATTTAATTCAAAAATTTTTCTTAATAAAATGTGCAATAAAAAATAATAAAGTAGACGCTAATAATAAAATTATTAAAGTAACATAATGGACATAAAAACTAGCATATATCAATATACCATATAAGAAACCAAAAATTAAAATACTAAACCACTTCTTTGAATGATCTATTTTTTTTTTTCTACCTTTATTTCTTAAATAATTAGATTCTTCAAGATATACAGAACCTAAATAAATTAATATTGCATAAGAAATAACAAATAATATGTAAATAATTGTAATATTCATAATAATCATTTATATTGTTATTCAATTTATTTATAAACCTATCTATTTATGTAATAATTCTTTATATCCAAATTTAGGATCTACTAATATTTTTCTAATTTCATAAGAATCTTTTAAATCTCTTTCAACCATACTTTTTAATATTTTAATTCTATTTTCAATAACAATTTGAACCTCTAATTTAGAAATTCCAACATAAGTACAAAGTTTTTCTAAAAAATGAGAACTCATAAAATTAACAGATGCATCATATTCCATATTTTCATTTGAATAAATATGATTTAAAGTAATATTTCCAATCCTACTAATCTCAGATATTTGAGAAACATATCTATACATTTTTTCACCTACAAATTTTCTATCAAAAGTTACAATAATATCTAATAATTTTATATAACTTTCTTCTATATTCATAGGTTCTGAAAGTAACTTATTAATTAAATCACCACTATTATTTGCATGGATTGTTGAAATACAACCCTGGTGACCAGTATCCATAGCCATAAACAAAGCTTTTGCCTCTTTCCCGCTTGTTTCACCAATAACAATTCTATCTGGTCTCATTCTTAGTATATTTAAGGTAATATTATAAAGACTATCAGGATCTGAAATATCACTTATAAGACTTACAGAATTATCAAAAATAGAATTATTTATTTCTTTAGTATCTTCAACACAGATTACTCTTTCTTTATGATTTACAAAGTTTAATAAAACATTTAAAAGAGTAGTTTTACCTGTACTAGTTCCTCCACAAATAAATAAATTTGCAGGTTTTAGATTAAACCCATCTATTACAGTCCACAAATAAGCTCCTATTTCATAATTTATTGTATTATTTTTTATAAGATCTATTATTGTTAATGGTTTTGCTAAAAATTTTCTAATAGTAATAACATTAAATCTTGCAATTTCTTTAGAAACAATGTTTATTCTAGAATTATCAGGAAGAATACCATCAATAAATTTACGTTTATTAAAACTACCATTTATTGATTTTTTTACATATTCTAAAAAGACATTAAAAGTTCTTTTATCAAAAGTAATATTTGTTTTATAATACACATTTTTTCTAGAAATTACAAAAACCTTATTATAATCATTAATCATAATTTCTTCATAATCATCACTTTTCATAATAGGTGCAATTTCCCTATATCCTATTAAGTAATCAATTAAATATTCTGCAAAATTAGGGTCTAAATAATTTTTAAAATAATTTTTTGTTTCACTTATAACTTCTTCTATGGAAATAATACTAAAATCTAAATTTTTTATTTCAAATAATACTTTTTCTTTTTCATCTTTTTTTAAACCTTTATTAAAATATGATTCTAAATCAGAAATATCAATAGTATGAAGCATTATTTTATATATAATTTCATTATATTCTTTATTTTCGTAATCAAATTCAATTTCATTCATTTAAATGCCTTTTTTTATTTAAAATACAAATTGTAACAAAGATATTATATATAGATAATTATATAAACTCTATTTTATTTATTAAAAAAATATATATAAATAATTCAATTTAAAAAGATTATTAATTAGATAATAATTATGGTTATAAACCTTTTAAGTATAAAAAAAGAAATTGAAAGCCTTGACTTAGATACATTTCATACTAAAAATGCAAAAAATCTAAAATATTTAAAAGATAGTAGAAAAAATATAAACATTTATTTTAAAATTGAAAAAAAAGAGTATATTTTTAGAATAAATATTAAAGGAATAAATAAAAATAGTTTTAAAGAATCAAAAAAAGAGTTTAAATCATTAAAATTATTAGATAAATATTATAAATTAGGACAAACAAAAGCAATCTATTTTTCAAAAAAAGGAAAATATATACCTCATCCATACATAATAATAACATATGTAAGAGGAAAAAATATTGAAATAAATACTAAAAACATATTGAAAATAGCAAAAAAAATAGGTATTTTAAATAAAACAAAAATATCTGTTTTGGATCAAAAATTAATAGAAAAACAAAGTCATAATGATTTAATTAAAGAATTTATTAAAAAAGAAGAATATATTATAAATAAAAAAAATCAATTATCAGAAATATTACTCCAAATTAGACTAGAATTAAAAAATAAAAAACCTAAAGGAATAACCAAAGAATTGTATTTTATATATGGAGATCTAAACCATAAAAATATTATTTGTAACAATAAAAATATTTATTTTATAGATTGGGAATATTTAAAAATAGGAACACCTTTACTTGATATTGCAAAATTATCTCATTCTAAAAACTTTTTAAAATACGAAAAAATATTTTTTAAAGAATATAAAAAATATTTTAATAAAATAGATAATATTTATGAAAAATATTTATATTATAAAGACTTACAAATATTTTTTTGGCTTATTTCAGATACAAAAACATATATAGAAATGGATTCAGAAGATAATAAATATTTATTAAAAAATTATAAAATAGAATTATTAATAACAATATTAAAA
>JAQUEG010000120.1 GCA_028685275.1 Bacilli bacterium | reverse complement strand
GCCAGCTCTTTCTGGTGCGCCTGCTCTTTTGTCTCTTCGCCAACGATACCGGCATCTTTGATTCCAAGGCCTTTGACTTGCTCATCGAGGAATCGGGCACCGATGGCCAGGCCCTCGGCCGCCAGTTGGCCGAATTTTTCGACACGCTGAACATTCCGCGCGACCAGCGCCAGACCACGCTCGACGACACCCTCGCGGGCCTCCCCTACGTCAATGGCGGGCTCTTCGCCGACCCGCTACCGGTCGCCCATTTCAACCCCGCCATGCGCGCAGCCCTGCTCGATGCCTCCCGCTTCGACTGGTCGCGCATCTCGCCGGCCGTCTTTGGTTCGCTCTTCCAGGGCGTCATGGAAAAACGCGAGCGCCGCCAGATTGGCGCCCACTACACCTCCGAGGCCAACATCCTCAAGGTCATCCGCCCCCTCTTTCTCGACGACCTCCAGGCGCAGCTCGACAAGGCCGGCAGCAACCACGCCGCCCTCAACCGCCTCCATGAACACCTCGCCGGACTGAAATTTCTCGACCCGGCCTGCGGCTGCGGCAACTTCCTCGTCATTGCCTACCGTGAAATCCGGCAGATCGAAAACAACCTGCTCGTCTCGCTCTACCGCGGACAGACCGTCACCGACATCGCCCATATCGCTCGCGTCAATGTCGACCAATTTTATGGCATCGAAATCGATGAGTGGCCCGCACGTATCGCCGAAGTCGCCATGTGGCTCATGGACCACCTCATGAACCGCGACCTCTCCGAAAAACTCGGACAATACTTCGCCCGCCTCCCCCTCACCCACGCCGCCCATATCCTCCACGCCAATGCCCTCCGCACCGACTGGAAAGAACTTCTCCCGCCCGAAAAATGCTCGTTCATCATGGGGAATCCGCCGTTCATTGGGCATCACTTTCAAAATGATGAACAAAAAGCCGACCAGCACCACATTATGTCCGATATTTCGACGGGGGGGACACTTGATTTTGTCTGCAATTGGTATGTCAAAGCCGCGGACTACATCACCGGCACGCGCATACCGGTGGCATTTGTTTCCACAAACTCCATCAGCCAAGGTGAACAAGTTGCCGGTCTATGGGGAAAGCTTCTTCAATTGGGTGCAAAAATCCATTTTGCTCACCGCACCTTCAAATGGGAAAGCGAAGCGCGCGGCAAAGCCCATGTTCACGTTGTCATTATTGGCTGGGGCCTGTTTGATATTCCGAATAAGCGTCTTTTTGACCATGATGCTGACGACGTTCTCATCACAACCCCCAAAAATATCAGCCCATATTTAGTTGATGGGCCGGATCTTATCATTGCTGCGCGATCTACCCCAATCTGCCCCGTACCCAAAATGTCGTGGGGTAATAAGCCAACAGATGGCGGACATTTTCTGCTGTCCGAGGAAGATCGGGCTGAGTTAATCAGCAAAGAGCCCGGCGTAGAAAAATGGATCCACCAATATATGGGTGGCCAAGATTTCTTGCACAATCAAACCCGGTACTGCCTCTGGCTTCAAGACATCACCCCGAATGAGCTGCGCTCTTCGCCGGAGCTAAACAGTCGCATTGAAGCTGTCCGCGATTTCCGTCTCGCCAGCAAAGCCGCAAGTACCCGTGCATACGCAAAATATCCGACCTTATTCCGGCAGATTGCGCAGCCCGATTCCGACTATTTGGCGGTCCCTGAGGTGTCATCAGAGAGTCGCGAATATATTCCGATGGCGATGGTTTCCAAAGATGTCATTGCCAGCAACACGGTCCAATTCATTCCAGCCGCAACCCTGTACCACTTTGGAATTCTGACCTCGGCGATGCACATGGCCTGGATGCGGCAAGTTGCGGGACGTTTAGAATCCCGATATCGATATTCCAATACCATCGTATACAACAACTACCCCTGGCCGGAAAAAGTCACGGATGCGCAGCGCGAGAAAATCGAGACCCGCGCGCAAGCCGTGCTGGATGAGCGGGCTAAGCATCAAGCTGGCGGGGCGACGCTGGCGGACCTGTACGATCCGGTGACGATGCCGCCGGGCCTCGCCAAAGCCCACGCCGCCCTCGACCGCGCCGTAGACCGCGCCTATCGCTCCGCGCCCTTCCCGACCGAGCGCGCCCGCGTCGAACACCTCTTCGGCCTCTACCAGGCCCTCACCACCCTCTTCCCCGAAAAAAAGCAGAAAGCCCCCCGCCGCAAAAAATCCGCGCCATAGAGCATATGGCATTTAACAGCCCCGGCTCACCCGGAGGGTTCGCCCTACCCAAGGCATGAAAAATCGGCTTCAGGTAGGGAGAGGCTGCCTGTCCGCCGTCGTCGGCGGATCCCTGCCAGGCCGGGCTGTTGTGCTCTTCTAAACCGGATTTCAGAGCAAAATTCACGATTTTAGGCTGTTTTTGGCCATTTTAGAGCTGTTTTTGGGCTTTTCAGTCCATTTTTAGCCCATTTTGTGACTTTTCCCTCCGTCCTGACCCCGATGGATGAGGACTTCGATTTCGACCCCCTGGTTTTTGTTAAATTTGTGTTATAATTCGCTTGCGAGGTAGAGCGTTTTATCCTACAGTCCCCACTAGATTCCCACAGGCGCTTTTGCCACGGGTGGACGTCCAAAGCAATTCAACGTACGGTTGGCATATGAACACAAAAAACGCACTCCGCTCCGCCCCTCTCCTTCTCGCCGTCATCTTTGGCCTCGCGTTGGCCGCCGCGCCCGATGCCCGTTCCGCCAACGGCAATGTTCACGTCAGTCGCTTCTGGCATAATCACCAGCCCATCTATTGGCCAGATTGGAATCGCAACGGTAGCCAAACCCAGCGCGGCCAGTACGCTTGGGACTCGATCGTCCTGAAGGACAGCCAGACCTTCAACGGCTTGAGTCCCGTCCGCCATCCTGAAAACAATCTCACCGACATCTTCGGTTTGGATGACCGCAAGAATGCGTACCAAGGTGGTCCCAAAAATTCCCTGCAGTCCTTCTCCGGCGGCGGCTTTGCCATGAGCTATTCCGGCTCCCTGATCAGCAACGTCCGCCAGCTTGGCGGCGGCGGCCACCTCGGCTACGGCGGCGGATGGAACCAAGGCAACATTGAGGCGCGCAACGCGGGCCGCCTCGATCTCCTTGGATTCACCTATCACCACTCCCTTGCTCCCCTCCTGCCCAAGGAAGTTTTTCGCAAGGAACTCCAGATATTCAAACAAGCTTGGTGGAAGGCGTGGGGCGGTAACAGCGATCTCTCC
>JAQUEG010000119.1 GCA_028685275.1 Bacilli bacterium | reverse complement strand
GGCCGGGCGCCGCAGTGGCGTCCGAAACCGGTGGCACCTGCCCTCCCCCTGGTCGCTGGATCATATCGCGCATCTCAAAGTCCCAACAATCCCTTTTCGGGTACAATCACCACATCGCCGTCCTGTAAGGGCACGTCCTCTTCAAACGTCCCCTGCTTCAAAATTCGCCCGACATCCACCATCATAGTCTTTTTGCTGCCATCCGGCGCCGTACGCTGAATTTGAACACGGCTGGTGTTGGCAAAATCGGTTGTGCCCCCCTGCGATAGTATCACTCGGGCCACCGTAGCATTGGGGCCGGACCCCAGTGAAACTGCACCGCGCTGCTTGACTTCGCCCAACAGGTATACCTGCGCCCGCACTAGATTGCGTGTCGAGGGCACAAAAAATATATCGCCCGGTTGCAGCGGCAAATTCATGCTCATATCGGCCACGCCGAACAAGCGGTTGAGATCCAAAGGCACCACGGAATAATCGCCCGCGGGCCGGAGCCGTAGAATTCGTGCGCCGCTCCAATCGGCAAATTCCCCCAGACCGCCCATGCGTGTTACCGCCTTAATAACATCCAGGTCGTCACTGAAAGGATGGAACCCGGGGTTATGGACTTCACCCAGCGCCAGAAATTCGTTGCGTCCATCCTCTTCACCTCGGAAGGGCACCACCACGATATCGCGCGGACGCAAATATTGGTCCTTGGCAAAGTCCATCGTGTCCAGCATGGCCTGAACATTCACCTCAATGGCTTGGCGTTCCATGCTGCCGCCGGGCACCCAACGCAGGATGCGCACCCGATCGCCTGCCGCACGTTCCGTCAAGCCCCCACTGCGGACGATCGCCTCCATCAACGTCAAGATGGAATCCCCGTGAAATGGCAGGGTGCCGGGCGACTGCAACGCGCCCGTCAGCAGCACATCACCTTCCACAAAATTAGCAATGGAAACGGTGACATTGGCTTCCTTGAAATAACTACTTTCCAGAACGCCCTCTAGGCGGCGCGACGCCTCATCGGGAGTCAGTTCGGCAATGACAACCCGGCCCGCAAATCCAAAATCAATGGACCCATCCCCTGCCACTGCATAGACTCGGGACATGTCTGGCTGTTCCCGGACACTGACGTTCAAGCGGTCACCCGCCAGGATACGGCGTTCCAGCACTTGGCTGGGAACTTGCGCGCGCGCTGTAAAGGCGATTCCCGCGAGGATGGCGACAGCCAAAGACCGACGGCAAAGGGAGAATATGGATGGTATCCGACTCATATCTAACTACATACTCTACATTGCGGACAAGGCGGGCACAATGTCGGAATTCAAACAATCTCAGTGGCTCAGGCCCTTGTCGGCCTCGGCCGGTTAGTCATCGCACCTAGAACTGATAATTCAACCCATACGTCGCCACATGCTCTTGTAGGGCCCCATCATGGTGGAAATTCGAGTTTTCCCATGAATAGGTATAGGAGAGCGTGCGGCTGAGCCGCTTGGAAAGCTGCCGGGAATGGCTGGCCGAGGCCTCAATCGTGGTCGTCCGCTCCGTCTGCGCATCGCTGATCAGCGGGGTGTTCAGTTCATATTCCGCGGTCAGGCCCACATTCAAACCATAGAATAAAATATCTTTCATGCTAAAGGCATAGGCATAGGTAGTCGTCTCGGTGTCGGCCACCGAGCCGAAGGTGTCCCGCGGCTCTTGGGTAAAGCTCAGCGAGTGCTGGACCCGGGGGCTGAGTTGTTGACTCACTTGCACATTATATTCGAAGGTGACCTCATCATCTTGGTCACTGGTGTTGGATAGGGAGACCTTGTCGCCGGTCCACGTGTTTTCCCATGTAGCGGAAAATGACAGCAAGATGCTCTTGGACAACTGGAATTCATCCATCACCGTGATCGTATGAGTCGGCTCCCAAGTGGGATCATTTTTCTCGCCTTCCTTCGTCTCGACTTCCTCATACTCAAATCCAAAGGAATATGTGATTTTGGGGTGGCGCAGCCAACTCAGCGGGATGGCCCCCGACAGCCCGACATTGTGGGTGGTCTCGTCCGTCTCTAGTCCCGTTGTGACGAATTCAGTCACCACATTTTCATAGGAGTAATAAAGGCTCCCCCACGAAAACACATCCCAGAACACGCCGCCAAACAACGTGGTTTCGTCCTGGTCGTCCATCTTGTACTCGTCTTTGTCATGCCGCTCGATGGTGTGATCTGCATGCGTTTCGACTCGCAGCTTGCCCAAGCTATAATTCAGCATAACCGACCCCTCTAGCGTCTGCATGGGGTCGGTCTTGGACCCGCCGGGTCGATAACTGGAATCCTGTGAGGATTCGATTTCGTGCGATGCCAGACCATGACCGCTCAGGGTAATCCGAGGCAGGACGGTTTGGAAATCCACACTCACATTGTACAGTTCGGTATCTTCGTCATCTCGCTTGAGATAATCCATGTACTCGAATGACGCACCAAGATTGAGGGTGGTGCTCGGGCGCATCGCCACGGTTTCCGAGCGCAAGCTCAGGCCGGGGCTCCAATAAAAATCCCCCTTCTGGTAAACGGGATCTTCTTCCTCGGGATAGGCGCCATCGATATTGCTTTCATAGCCCACTTCCAAATGGCCGGTCAGGAATAAATCCAAGGCACCCAACCGCAAGGTTTGGCCGTTGGCCGGGCGAACCAGCCCCAGCAAGACCAGCAGGAACGCCACGGCTCCACTGGCCACAAAACCGCGCTGCCGCCAAGTCGGCGCGCACGGCACCCTGCAAGTTGAAGGAAGTAGTCGCATCACCACGCAGCTATCCAAGCGGCAATTCTCCACCGAGATGATCGCCAACTGGACAGAACAAGTTCCCCTTACCGGGAACTTTTGCTGGGGCTATATTCGCGGACAGTCGCTGGCGATCCGGTAAAATCTCCCGGCTCGCCCCATTGGACCACCTTGCCATTTTCAAAATAAATCCAGTATGTTTTGGGCGTCCAGGTGAACATCGGCGGCAGGTATTCCCACACTTCCGTATACTCATCGCTGTCGTATACTTTCGCCGCCCGAATCGTAAAGGGCTTGCCTATCGCCTCCTGCACCGCCTCCGGCTCCATGCCTAACTGCAACCGGCCCACGTCAACATTCCACGATGCACACGCACCCAGAAATAGCGTCAACATCAACCCGGCTATGATCGTACTTGCTGCTCGCCTCATCACTTTTCTCCCTTCAGGTGAAGGATGACCCTTAACCCAATGCACATATACAAAGATTCTG
>JAQUEG010000005.1:433-13731 GCA_028685275.1 Bacilli bacterium | reverse complement strand
CCAGTTAGTTGGAAATCCGATTCGATCTAAAATTTTACTAACTGGAATTGATTTTATTTTACCATCTAATACAGAAATTTCATAGTCAATTTCGTAAACAAATTGACGAAATTCTTCATCACGTAACATATATTTTAAAATAATAACAACAGCAAACAAATCATTTTTTCCATATATATATTCATCATTCATTAAAGGGATATTTAAACCTAAATGATATTTATTATCAATAATTGTTCTTTGGGTACGATGATCAAATAATATATCTTCATGAGCACATAAATTACGATAATTAGCCAAAATATCTAAATAAATGCATAGATTTTCTACATCAAGATTATATAAATTAGCAATTTCTAATTGGTCCTCCGTTTTTAAAATAGAATATAAATCACTAACTATTCCAAACGATAATACTTTAACTAAAATCCAAAGAGGAATATAACCATAATTACTTAAATAATGCATCGTTGCACGATGTTGCTTACCGTTCGCACGAATTTGTCTTTTCATTTTATTGATAACATCATTAACTTGACGGCCCTTTTTAATATCAAGAGTAAAATTAGTCGGTTTTAAATAATCTCTTTCCTTTACCCCGTATTGTTTAGATAACTGATAACTAATAATTGATTTGAAGTTATTTTCGATAATTAAAACATTTTTAAAAATAATATTGCGAAGGACACGATCAAAAACAAAAAAACCATATAATTCATCAAAAGTAGTTCCTGGGATAAATACTTTTTCTTTTGCTGATCTCATAAAAATATGACGATAACCACTGATAAAGAAATAATTTTCTCGCAAGAGAATTTCTTTAGTTTTATCAATGTCAGTAACAGTTAATCCTTTTTCTTTTAAAATTGCTATTTGCTCTTCTAAGTTTTTAAATATTTTCCGTCGCATTTTACCACCTAATAAAAATTATAACATAAAATTAATTAACTTCAATTTTTTTTTATAAAAAGCTAATTTATAGGTCTTTTTAATTAGTTACAAATATCTATTATTCATAAGATAGGATAAAGGAGGATTTTTATCATGAATTTATATTACAATCCATTGCAATCGTCACTAACTAATATACCTATAAGCAATCAAAAACAAATGCCTATTGACAGCCAAACGGGATTTATTCGCGGGAATTTATTTGCCAATTTATATGAGCCATATCTCCGTAGCGAACCTTTTCCATTAAAACCTATTAATCAAAGAGAATCATTATTAAATAAAGTACGCGAGTATGACTTCGCATTAGTTGAACTTGATCTTTTTTTAGATAATCATCCCAATGATCAGGAAAAAATTCAATTATACAATCAATACTTAAAACAAAGCAAACAAGCAAGGCAAGAATATGAACAAAGATATGGACCTTTAAGTTTAAATAGCGATTGGTTAAATACTTATCCATGGGGATGGCTAACACCACCGTGGCCTTGGGAGGTGAGTTAAATGTGGAAATATGTAAAAATGCTGCAATATCCTGTTAATATTAAAAATAAAGATCTACAAATGGCAAAATATTTGGTCACCCAATATGGCGGCTCAAATGGTGAACTAGCAGCTGCCTTAAGATATTTAAATCAAAGATATACTATGCCTGATGAAAAAGGTAAAGCTCTTTTAACAGATATCGGTACCGAGGAATTAGCACATTTAGAAATTATTGCCGCTATGGTATATCAATTAATGAAAGATGCAACCCCACAAGAACTAAGAGCAGTTGGCTTAGGTGGACATTATGCTGAACATGCTAAAGCACTATATCCAACTGATGCGAATGGTTTCCCTTTTACAGTTACTTATTTTGCTACTACCGGCGACCCCTTAGCTGATTTACAAGAAGATATGGCAGCTGAACAAAAAGCCCGCGCTGTATATGAAAATTTAATTAATTTAACTAATGATCCCGATGTTATTGCACCCCTTTCATTTTTAAGGCAAAGAGAAATAATTCATTTCCAACGTTTTAAAGAACTATTTGAATATTATAAAGCCAAAGGATATAAATAAAAACCCCTTTAGAAAAAGAAACTAACTCTAGTTTCTTTTAAAATATTCAATTACTGCATCAGTAATAATACGTGCTATCTTTTTTTGATAATATGTTTGTCTTAAAATATAACGATCATTAGGATTGGAAATAAATCCTAATTCTAATAATACACCCGGACGAGTAACGCGTTTATACATATATAATTCTTCTATTGGTTTAATTTTTCGTTTAGAACCTAAATATTTTTTAAAATATTCCTGAATAACAGCCGCAACAATTTTATTTTCTTCAATAACATCACTATAAAAAACCTGTGCCCCACGCCAGCTAGTAAATTGTGATGCATTAAGATGGATGGATAAATATAAATCACAATTTGATTTATTAATCATTAAAACACGTTGATAGAGATCACTTCGTTTACGTAAATAGGCATTAGGAACTGATAAATCATAATCATCATTTCTTGTTAAATATACAATTGCTCCTTTTTCAACTAAACTTTCAACTAATAATTTTGAAATTTCTAAATTAATCGTTTTTTCATAAATATCTTTATATTGTGCACCTGGATCAACACCACCATGACCAGGATCAATATAAATTAATTTATTAAATAATGGTGCTTCATTTATAAAACCATTTACATTTGCCATTAATAATAAAAACAAAATATATATAAATAATATTTTCCATTTGTATCTTCTCATAGCATCACCTGCTTAATTATATGAAATAAAAACAATTTTATGGCAAATGAAAAAAACCCATTTGGGTTTTTAACGTTTTGAAAATTGTGGTGCTCGACGTGCTTTTTTTAAACCGTATTTTTTACGCTCTTTAATTCTGGCATCCCTAGTAATAAAGCCTTCTTGTTTTAATATTTTACGAAATGATTCATCATTACTAACTTTACCGTCTTCATCATATTGCAAAAGTGCTCTTGTAATCCCTAAACGGGCTGCACCAGTTTGACCTGAAAAGCCACCACCTTTAGCAGTTATTTCGATATCAAATTTATCTTTAGTTTTTGTAACTTCTAATGGTTGCATTAAATCCATAACTAAAGTTGGAAATGGTAAATACTCATTAATATCTTTTCCATTAATAGTAATTTTCCCACTACCAACAGTCATTCTTACTTGAGCAATTGAACGTTTACGACGTCCAGTTCCAATATATACTTTTTTATTAGCCATCATATCTCTCCTTAATCAATATTTAAAGTCTCCGGTTTTTGTGCCATATGTGGATGTTCTTCATTTGCATAAACAAATAATTTTTTATACATTTGACGTCCTAAACGTCCTTTTGGTAACATCCCTTTTATTGCTCTTTCAAGCATTTCAATCGGATACTTTTCACGCATTACTTTAGCACTTCTTTTTCTTAATCCACCTGGATAACCACTATGATTATAATACATCTTTTTTTCTAACTTATCACCAGTTAAATTTACTTTTGATGCATTAATAATAATCACATTGTCACCACCATCAATATGTGGTGTATATGTTACCTTATGTTTGCCCCGAAGAACAGTGGCAGCCTTAGAAGCTAAACGCCCTAAATTATTATCTTTGGCATCGATAATATACCACTTACGAGTTACTTCTTCTTTTTTTTGCATATATGTTGTCATAATTCATGCTCCCTTCTAATATATAAATAGATATTCCCAATATCTATTTATGTGGGATGTAATAAAATGTACCAATTAAAATTTTACTAAAAATCCTGTTTATTGTCAATGAAAATAAGGTTTATTTAATAGAATACTGCAAATTTTAATCAATAATGATTAATTTATGATATAAATTAATAAATTATGTTAAAATAAAGATAGTAAGGAGTTATCAAATGGAAAACTTATCAAAAAAAATAACATTAAAAGATTTTATTAATTATTGTAAATATGAAAAAATCGATGTTAACAATTTATTAAATAAAATACAAATTGCTTCAACAGGCGAAAGCATATATTCAACTAAAGAAAAACCAATTTTAGCTACTACCTTCACATTTAGTTGTACTAACTTATTAATATATTGTGATCAATTTGCATATTTATATCACATAGACCCTGCTGTTACAACAGGAATAAAAAAAACATTACCTAATGAAATAACTGAATTTATCAACTATTTAAAAAATTATCCGCAAATATCGAATCTTAACATTTTAATTGTTTTAGGGATATCATCTGATAAAAAACAGAAACGGAAATTTCATAATTTAAGATATTTATATGAACAGTTAAAAATAATTAATAACTATGCAATTAAACAAAAAATTAAAATTCATATATTACCTACTCAAAAAAGTGAACATATAATATTTGATTATCTTAATCAACAAATTTGTCTTAATAATACTAATAATATATTTATACATATTAATAATTTAATTGATAATAATTCCTTACAAAAAAATATATAAATAAAAATCTTAATTTGTATAAAAGCAAATTAAGATTTTTTTACTATTTATTAGCTTTTATTATTAATGTTACTTTTTTAATTTTTGGTAGATAGGTAACTTTAAAATCACTGCGTTCAATTAAGACATCAACTTCATGTTCACCAACACCATAACCTTTCAAATCAACATAAGCACGAATATCGTTTGAATCAATTTCATCAATTACCGATTGTACCCCTTTTACAATTACTGTTACACGTTGATCATTTTCTGTTTTCGCATTAACGGTATAGTTATTACCTAAGTTTTGATATTCAATTCCAATATTTTCAAATTCTACTGCTACTTCATCAGATATTTGAACATTAATATTAATAATGCCGCCTTTCATATAACGAACACCAACTGGTTTTTCTAAAGAAACACTATACTTTTTATTTCCTTTAAGACCATCAACATCAATTTCTACAGGAATACTATTAATATTAGTTAATATACTTTCTTCACCATAAATAGTAACATCCTTAATATCTAGATCAATATTACTAATAGCTTTTCCAAAAGTAACATTACCAGTAGGAATAACCTGAATTGGTACGACCTTACTAGGTGACGCAATAGAAATAATAGCATTTACTTTAGAAGGGACAATTTCAACATCAACAATATTTCCTAATTCATCATATGCAACTAAAGGAATATCTTTAAAATCCAAATCACCTACTTCAGGATTAACAAAATTATCAACATCAATTAAAGCTTTAATTGTTGCCACTTTATCAAGGGTATCTTCAGCGCCTTTTACAATTACATCATCGCGTTCAATTTCAATATTATCAATAATTAATTTAGGATCTAAATTATCCATATTTAATACATCAATATTAATAGTTTTCACTTCCGATACTTTAGAATGAATCGTAACTGTTACCACTGACGGATCTAATTTATAATTAATTGATTCTAATACTCTTTTATATTTAAGATCAACCTTATGAGCGCCTGGTTTTAATCCAGATAAGTCTAATGTTACTTCATGATTAGGGATTTGACGTGCTAAATATAAATCAGATTTACGCCCAATTAAAGTAATATCAACCGTTTCTGGCACCCCTTCTAAAACATATGCCTCTTCATTATATTGAACAGTAACATTTTGATTATATAACACTTCTGCTGATGTTTCTAACATTACAATAGACTTAGTATCAATAATAAAAAACACTCCTAAAGCCATTATTAATGAAATAAAAAGCAAAGTGCTTTTTCTGCTAATCATACGTTCAAAATATTTATTATCGCTCATAAAATTTTTTCTTATACTAACAGCATAACGCGTTATCGAAATAATAATTTTTTTATCAATAAATTTTATAAAACGGGAAACTATGCTTTGAAAATCATTAACCTTCCTTTTCATTATTCATCCTCCTGCTCTATTTCATCGTCAGTAAGTATTTCTTTTTTTGGCTGTAATTCTTCTAAAATAATTTCTTTTACATCTTCTATAGTCAAATTATAACTTAATTCGCCACCAACAGCAATCGAAATACGACCTGTTTCTTCTGAAACAATTAAAGCAATACAGTCCGTTTCTTCACTTATGCCAATAGCAGCACGGTGTCTGGTTCCTAATCTTTTCACCATTTTCATATCAACACTTGTTGGAAAAACAGCACCAGCGCATGTAATTTTATCACCTTGAATAATAATCCCTCCATCATGAAGTGGATTATTTGGGAAGAAAATAGAAATTAATAACTCACTTGAAATATTTGCATATATTTTTTTTGCTCGTTCAATATAATCAAACAAACTAACATCACGCTCAATTACAATCAAAGCCCCAATACGTGCTTTTTTTAAATATTCAATCGCTTGGGCTATTTCATTAACTAAATGTTCACGTTCACTAACGGTTAATATTTTATGGCGTCCTAATAATTGTCCTTTCCCTATTTGCTCTAATACATTTCTAATTTCTGGTTGGAAAATTATTATCAATGCCAATGGTCCCCACATAATTACATATTCAAACAATAAACCAATAGTAACTAAATTTAACCAATCACTAATGATTTTTATTAAAATAATAAAAACCATTCCTTTAAATAATAAAGTCATTTTTACATTATTACGAATATTTTTTAAAATAAAATAAAAAACTAACCATACTAATGAAACATCAATAATTTTTCTGATTGTTGATATTACTAATTCAAAAGTCATAAATACCTCCTTGGATTATACTGTGTTATTTGCTTTATTCTTAATGATAATAAAAAATCCACCAATACCAATAATAAATAATAAAATAAATATTACCATTATCAACGAAAAATTACCATTATTATTAATTAAATTTTTTATACTAGTAATAATACTCTCTTTAATTGGTTGTTTAGTATCAAAAACAATATCTACATCTTTAGCAATTACATTAGCATTATATTCCCATACATAAGTATTGGTTTCTTTTTCATAATAATCAGCATTATTATTTAATACTTGAAAAGGAATCTTAATTTTTAACTGTGCCTCATCAAAAAATGCCGCATACAATCCATCATCAATAAATATTTCATATTTGCCAGTTAATGATTTAAATTTAACAGTTATAATATTATTATCCTTCGTTATATTCATACTCTCAAATATATTATCAATTAAAATATTATCTTCTATATATTCATTAAAACTATTATAATGAGCGGTACCAATTCCAGTTGTTTCATTAACACCAATATTTGTTTTAATATCCCGATTATCAACTAAACCACTTGTTTCTAAATCTTCAAGCATTATATCAATAAAAGCATTAACATTAGGAGCATAATTAATAATAGTATCATTTCGATCAACCATCGTAATTATTTCTTCAATATTAAGATTAGAATCAAAATTTAAATGATATTCAGCTCGACAACCAGTAATCAATATTACTAATAAACTAATAATAATTATTTTTATTTTTGCCATTAGTACACCAACCCATCCCTATATTAAATTATATCATAAAATTTATATTTATTGACATATAATTCGTTGTTAATCAATTTGTTCTGCTTTTAATTTACGGTTTTTTATTTCGTCCATTATCTGCAATGGATCATAACCATCAAAAAAGACTTTATACACACTTTCAGTAATTGGCATTTCAATATAGTTCCTTTTAGCATCATGATAAACTGCTTCGGTGGTTCTAATTCCTTCTACTACTGTTTTCATTTCTAATAATGCTTGTTTTGGCTCCATCCCTTGACCAACTTTATATCCAATTTGATAATTACGACTATGAAAACTGGTAGCTGTTACTATTAAATCACCAATTCCAGTTAAACCAAAAAAAGTATTAATATCCGCACCTTTACTAACACCATAACGAACCATTTCAGCTAATCCTCTTGTAATTAATGCTGCCTTTGTATTATCACCATAACCCATACCAGCAACAATTCCACTAGCAATTGCTAAAATATTTTTCACTGCTGCTCCTAATTGAACCCCAATTAAATCAGTACTAGTATATACACGTATATAATCATTACTAAATAATTGTTGTATCTCTTCACTTAATTTTAAATCTTTTGATACAGCAACAAAGGTAGTAAAAAATCGTTTAACTATTTCTTCTGCATGTGAAGGCCCTGATAAAATTACAATCCCTTTTCGATTACCGGCAATAATTTCTTCCTCTAAAATTTCAGAGACCATTTTATTAGTATGAGGTTCTAAACCTTTAGTAACACTAACAAATAATTTAGGTGTTATAGTTTCTTGATTTATTAATTTAGCAACTTCCCTAATTGCTTCACTTGGAACTGCAATAATAATTAAATCAGAAAACAATAAAGCTTCATTTAAAGAAACAGTAGCATGAACTCTATTCGTAAATACAAGATGTGAAAAATAATATTTATTAGTATGATTTTCATTTATTTCTAATTCTTGTTTTTGTTTAGTAGTATATATCATTACTTCCATATTTTTATCAGAAAAAACCTGCGCAATAGCGGAACCAAAACTACCTGCTCCTATAATAGTCACTTTATTATTCATTTTAGCCTCCATTATTATTAATAAGTAAATAGTATCATACTACCCTCATGTTGTCAAAATAAAAAGACATATATAATTGCTTTTAATGTTATACAATTAGCACAAATATTAAAAGTAATTAAAACATATGTCTCCGTTATTACCTACCTTTATTATTATTTGTTTTATGCCAAATATATCATTGTATCCTTTAGAGGTCAATAAATTAACTATATTTTATTTTATTTTATTAATTTATACCAATATATATTATTAAAATAAAAAAACGCCCAGACGAGCGTTCATTTTTTTTACTTTGTGTTTGCTTCTTTACGTGATAAATTTAAACGGCCCTTTTTATCATAACCAAGTGCTTTTACAACAATATCATCACCTAATTTAACCACATCTTCTGTCTTTTTTACATGTTTATCTGATAAATGAGAAATATGGACTAATCCTTCGCATCCTGGCCATAATTCAACAAAACAACCAAAATCTTCTATTTTTACTACTTTTCCTGTATATATTTTCCCATCTTCTACTTCTCTTACAATATTTTCAATTATCGCTACTGCTTTATCAATCGTTTTATAATCAGAATGATATATAACAACACGTCCATCATCATCGATATCAATTTTTACATCATCACATTCTTCAATAATTTTGGTAATTGTTTCACCACCACGCCCAATTACATCTTTTATCTTAGATGGTTTAATCTTCAGTTGTTTTATTTTAGGCGCATATGGACTTAATTCTAAACGTGGTTCTTTAATTGCTACTTCCATATTATCAAGAATTTGCATACGTCCAATATTAGCTTGCTCTAAAGCTTCAGTAATAATTTGTGAGGTAATACCTTTAATTTTTATATCCATTTGTAAAGCGCAAATACCTTTTCTAGTTCCCGCTACTTTAAAATCCATATCTCCTAAATGATCTTCCATCCCTTGAATATCAGTTAGAATGGTATAATTTTTTCCATCACTAATAAGGCCCATAGCAATACCAGCAATTGGTGCTTTAATAGGAACCCCTGCTGCCATTAATGACATACAACCAGCGCATATACTAGCTTGACTACTAGAACCATTGCTTTCTAATATTTCTGATACTACTCTAATTGTATAAGGGAATTCTTCTTCGGTAGGTAAAACTTGTAATAAAGCTTTTTCACCTAATGCACCATGACCGATTTCTCGACGATTTGGCGGACCATAACGACCTGTTTCGCCAACACTAAAGTGGGGGAAATTATAATGATGCATAAATCTTTTCCCTTCTTCTACCCCTAAGCCATCTAAAATTTGATGTTCACCTATAGCTCCTAAAGTAGTTACACTTAAAGCTTGTGTTTGACCGCGAGTAAATAAGGCCGAACCATGAGTACGAGCAAAGATATCCACTGCTGATGATAATGGTCTAATCTCATCAACTTTGCGTCCGTCAGGTCTAATTTTCTCTTCTGTAATTAATCTACGTACTTCTTTATATTCCATTTTATCTAAAATCATAGTTACTTGTTTTAATTCTTCATCAGTTGCATCAAAATTATTAACCTTTTCTTCATATTCACTAATTACTTCTTGCTTTAATTTTTCAATTGCCGTATAACGCTCTAATTTATCTTTTATTTGGATAGCTTTAATCATTTTTGATTGATATTTTTTTATTAACTCTTTTTCTAATTTAGGATCAATTGTAACAATGTCACATTCAACTTTTGATGCTCCGATTTCGGCAATAATTTCTTGTTGAAAACTTGTTAATTTTTTAATTGCTTCATGGCCAAAATTAATTGCTTCTAAAACATCTTGTTCAGATATTTCATTTCCTTCTCCTTCAACCATATTAACAGCATCCATCGTGCCAGCAATAATTAAATTAATATCACTTTGTTCACTTTGTTTAGCTGTTGGATTAATAATTAATTCCCCATTAACTTTACCAACTACTACTCCTCCCACTGGGCCAGCAAAAGGAATTTGACTAATTGACAAAGCTAAAGAAGAGCCTAATAAAGCCATTACTTCGGGAGCATTATCTTGGTCAACCGAAAACACTGTATTAATTACTTGAACTTCATTACGAAATCCATCTTCAAATAAAGGGCGAAGTGGTCGATCAATTAAACGAGCTGCTAATGTAGCGTTTTCTGTTGGGCGACCTTCTCTTTTAATAAAACCACCTGGAATTTTTCCAACTGCATATAGTTTTTCATTATAAACAACAGTCAAAGGAAAAAAATCAGTATCGGCTTTTTTCTTTGCCATTACTACAGTTGATAATACTGCAGTATCCCCATATCTAACTAAAACAGCACCATCTGTTTGTTTTGCTAATTCACCAATTTCTACTATTATTTTACGTCCATAAAAATTTAATTCGTATATTTTTTTTTGCATAACTACCTCTTTTCTAAAAAAAAGACACCAAAAATTAGTGCCTACTTTCTTAATTTTAATTTTTTAATTATTTCACGATATCTTTTAACATCAGTTTTTAATAAATAATTTAATAAATTACGACGTCTTCCAACTTTTATTAATAAACCTCTTTTCGAATGATAGTCGTGTATATGTTCTTTCAAATGTTCCGTTAAACGATTAATTTCTTCTGTTAAAATGGCAATTTGCACTTCCGGTGAACCCGTATCATTTTCTGACTGTGCATATTTTTCAATTAACTTCTTCTTTTCTTCATTTTTTAATGACATTATAATCCTCCTTTTATTATTCACCTCAACCCTAGTGAAAGTCGGATTAATCAATCACCAAGATTAGGTATGCAATATTACTATACATCATATTTTATGATAAATCAAGTATTATGCTTAGAAAAAATCATTTGATATGGTCTAACTTTATTACTATCTTTAGAATCAATTTGATATATAGCAAGTACATTATCATCTAAATCTAAAATAACTGCTTTTTCAGTTTCAAAAAAACGTTCAACAATTGCGCCATTCCTTATTTTATTACTTAGTTCAGCATTAATTTTTATTATTGGTAAATGTAAAAGTGCATCCTTAATGCTAATAATTTTAAAATTACTTTTTCTTAGATCATCTAACGTATAACAATCAGATAATTCATACTGCCCTTGTTTAGTTCTTATTAATGAAGTCATTGTAGCAACAGTACCTAAACAATAACCAATATCTCTAATTAAACTGCGAATATATGTTCCTTTAGAAACTTTACATTCAATCTTAAATTTAATTCCATCCTTTACTTTAACAGGGCCATCAATCAAATTCAATTCTTTAATCATTATTTTTTTCTTTGGTAATTTTACTTTTTCTTGCGCTCTTGCATATTGATATAATTTTTTCCCTTTTACCTTAACTGCACTATAAAGTGGAACCTCTTGTTCAATCTCCCCAACAAATGATAATAATACGGTTTTAATATCTTTTTCTGTTAATGATGGAATTTTGTCTTTCTTAATGATATTACCAGTTATATCAAGAGTATCTGTTTCCACGCCTAATAAAATTTCAGTTTGATAACATTTATCCAAAGCCGTAATAAATGAACTAATCTTAGTAGCTTTGCCCATACATAACACTAATACACCCGTAGCTATAGGATCTAACGTTCCAGTATGACCAATTTTTTTAATATTCAATATTTTACTTACTTCATTAACAACATCACGACTAGTATAACCTTTTGGTTTGTTAATTGGAATAATACCCTCCATATTATTATCACACCATCTCTTAAAATTATTTATTCATGCAATTTTTTTATAATTGTTTCGATTTTATGTCCATGTTCGATCGATTCATCATAAATAAATTTTAACTCAGGAATTTTACGAATCGCTAATTTTCTTTTACATAATTCTGATTTGATAAAATGTTCTGCCTTATTTAAGTCTTTAATAACTTCTTCTTTTTTATCACCAAATAAAGTAGTAAAATATACTTTGGCAAAACTTAAATCAGACGATAACTTAACATGGGTAATAGTTACCATTTTTAAATCTTCATCACGTAATTTATTAGCAACTATATCGCTAATTTCTTTATGTAAATTAGTAGCTAAACGAGCGGTTTTAACTTTCATTTTATCCCTTCTTTATTTCTATTATTTCATAAGCTTCAATTACATCTTGCTCTTTTATATCATTATAATTTTCAATTGTAATACCACATTCTATTCCCTTTTTCACTTCTTTCACACTATCTTTTTCTCTTTGCACTGAATTGATATTACCATCATAAATTACGATTCCATCGCGAACAACCCTAGCTTTTGCATCCATTTTTATAATTCCATCAACTACATAGCAACCAGCAATAGTTCCGGTTTTCGAAAATTTAAATAATTTGCGGACTTCAGCTTGCCCTAACACTTTTTCTTCATATATTGGTTCAAGCATTCCTTTCATCGCTGCTTCTAATTCTTCAATAACTTTATAAATTACATTATATAATCTAATATCAACATTATATTCTTTGCCGATTTCCATCGTTTTTGCATTAGGTCGAACATTAAAACCAATAATAATAGCATCTGAAGCATTAGCCAAAACAATATCACTTTCAGTTATTGTTCCCGTACCACTACGAATAATATTAATTTTTATATCATCAACTTGCATTTGTTCTAATGCTTTGCAAAGCGCTTCCTCACTACCTTTAACGTCAGTTTTTATAATAACATTAATCTCTTTATAACATAATGGATCACTTCATACTCGAAATCAGCGAAACTGATATCAAACGGGAACGGGAAAAATCGAGAGAACTGCGCGAGAGCCGTTGGTGGAAAAATCGTGTAGCCCTGGGTATGTGCCACTTCTGTGGAGGGCATTTCCC
>JAQUEG010000005.1:0-423 GCA_028685275.1 Bacilli bacterium | reverse complement strand
TTTAACGTCAGTTTTTATAATAACATTAATCTCTTTATAACCAGCGCTTATTTTAGCAAATAAATCTTCTAAAGAAACATTATCATTAGCTATCGTTTCTTTGCGTTTAGCTTTCTCCTTACGAGTCGCTGCAATTGATTTAGCTTGCTTTTCTGTTTCAAATGCCATAAACTTATCACCTGCTGCTGGTATTGCGGTTAAACCAGTTATTTCTACTGGCATTGAAGGTACTGCTTCTAAAATATCAGCGTTGATATCATTTTTCATTGTTCTTACCTTACCATAAACTGTTCCTACCACAATTGGATCCCCTAAACGAAGAGTTCCATTTTGCACTAATAAAGTTACTACTGGTCCTACATTTTTATTTAATTTAGCTTCAATTACAGTACCAAGAGCATAACGATTAAGATTAGCTTTTAA
>JAQUEG010000118.1 GCA_028685275.1 Bacilli bacterium | reverse complement strand
AGAAGATTGATTCTTTATCGAGCGACATCGTGTCATTACAAAGTATTCTAACCGATAAAAAGAGTCGTGGTATTTTTGGGGAAGTAAATTTAAAACATATTTTAGCAAATATTTTTGGTGAAAAAAATGATTCTATTTATCAAATGCAATATTCATTTAATAATAATACCATTGTGGATGCTGTTTTATTTGCGCCAGATCCTTTAGGTGTTATTGCCATTGATTCTAAATTCCCATTAGAAAACTATCAACTAATGGTTGATAAGAATATAACACCTGCCAATCGATTAAAAGCGGAAAAAGATTTTAAAAGTGATGTAAAAAAACATATTGATGCTATTGCTACTAAATATATTATTCCTAGTGTAACAACTGATCAAGCAATTATGTTTTTACCAGCAGAAGCTATTTTTGCGGAAATAAATGCTTATCATCAAGATTTAATTAATTATGCTAATAAAAGAAAGGTATGGTTAACATCACCAACTACTTTAATGAGTACCCTTACGGTTGTGCAAATGATTATTAAAAATATGGAAAGAGATAAATATGCTTCTATTATTCAAGAAGAATTAAATAAATTAAGTATTGATTTTGGTCGTTATCGTGAACGATGGGACAAGTTATCAAAAAATATACAAATGGTTAGTAAAGAAGCAGAAAATGTTCATATTACTACTGAAAAAATAACTAGAAAATTTGAACATATTAGTAAGGTAGATGTTGATAAATTAAAGGAGGAATAATATGAATGTAGCAGAACAAAAAGTATATTTTATATTAGAACAATTAAACATCAAGTATGAAAAATTAGAACATCCTCCTGTTTATACATTAGATGAATTTATTAAAGTAGTACCTAATTTAAAGGGTAGTTATTGTAAGAATTTATTTTTACGTAATAAAAAAGGCAATCAACATTATTTGGTAATTTATTCAGAAACAAAAAAAGTTAATTTAAAAAAATTAACTAAAGAACTAAACGAAGACAATTTAAGTTTTGCATCACCAGCAAGATTAAATAAATATTTAGGTTTAGAAGCCGGTTCAGTATCACCATTTGGGGTAATAAATGATAAAGAACATCATGTGATTGTTATTTTAGATAAAAATATAAAAGAGCAAGAATGGGTTAATTTTCATCCTAATCTAAATACCATTACTATTACTATAAAATATTTAGATTTAATTAAGTTTTTAAAATATTGTGGTAATCAAGTTAAAGAACTTTCTTTATAGTTTAAAGAAATAAAACTACTAATGTACCTAGTACAAAACAGTAATAAACAAAATAAATTAATTTCCCCTTTTTAACAATATCTTTAAACCATATTAAAGCATAATAAGTAAGAATAGTGGCGGCAATCATACTTAATGAATAAGGTATTATTAAACTAATTAATTGATTACTACTTAATAAATCTTTAATTCCTAAAATAATAGTGGCAAAACTAATTGGAATATATAATAAAAATGAATATTTAAAAGCCGTTTCGCGATTTAAACCGCTAAGCATTGATCCTGCAATCGTAGATCCACTTCTACTAATACCAGGAAATATAGCAATTGCTTGCCATAATCCAATAATAATAGCATCTTTCCATGCTATATTTTTTTCTTTTTTATGACCTTTTAAATCTTTAATTATATATAATAAAAAAGCAGTAATTATTAAAGCAAAACCAATAATTTTAATATTATTTAAATAATTTTCAATTACATCTTTTAATAATAAGCCTACTATTCCCGCGGGAATAGTACTAATTATTAAAAGCCATCCTAATTTATAATTATCATGATATTTTACTTCTTTTGTTTTTATAAATTTAATAAAATCACTTAATATTTTAATTAAATCTTTACGAAAGTAGAATAAAACGGCTATTAAAGAGCCAAAATTAATAATGATTTCAAAATTTAAATCATTAATAAAATTATTACTAAATAAATTCTTTAATATAATGACGTGACCACTTGATGAAATTGGTAATGGTTCCGTAATCCCTTGTAGCATTCCTAAAATAATATATTTTATTGTATCCAATTAAACCACATCCTTTCTATAATTATATAATAAAAATTTAAAATAAGAAATACTATTTAATATGAGGTGTTACAATGTTGGCTAGAATTTTCTTTTTCTTAATTGGGTTTGGTTTAACAATAATTGGGTGTGTATTTATTATTCTTTATTTAAATATAATGACAATTGGGTATAGTTTTTCGGAATATGTTAATTTTATAATTAGGAGATTAGAATTTTATTATGCAATTATTGGTTTTCTAATTTTAAATTTAAGTATTTTTATTAAAGGGGGCACTAAAGGTGGATTATATTTTCGATATTATAATTAATTTTAATCAAGAAAATATATTAGATTATTATGAATGGTATTATAATGATAATATTAAATATATTAAAAGAATTCCGCTTGTAAAAATTAATAATACTAATTTTATGACAATAAAGAATAATATTATTAATTTTGATATTGATTTTTTATCAGAAATATATAATGAATGTGAAATAATTAGACAAAAAAAAATTATTGCAATTAGTTATGCTTGTCTTTTTACTAATGGGAAAGAAGTTTTTGCAGTTGAATTTGATAAAAAAGGCAAAGCAGTAATGTGGGGCGGATTATTATTTGATGAACAATATGAAGTAATTAAGAAAGCAACTAAAATGAAAACCACTAATATTAAATATCAAATTATTGAGTCACTAAATAAAAGATCTTTTTTAACAAGAAAAGAACAAGAAATTATTATTTATTTAACTAAAAAAATTAGAGAAATGTATTTAACTAATGATGAAGAACGATTAAAATATTTATATTTCGAGTGCTTTAATAAATTAAATCATAATATTGATAATATTTATCAACAGTTATTACATTTGTTAAATTTAGATTTAACAAATAAACACCAACATTTATATCATATTGTTCAGTTATTAAATCAAAAAGAAGTTATGAGTAAAAACCCATAGCTTCTTTTATTTCCTTTAAAGTTGTTTGTACTATTTTCTGAACTTTTTTATTACCCTCTATAATTAGGTTATCTAAATAAGTAGGGTCGTTATATTGGTGATAACGTTTTCTAATCGGGGTTAGGAAACGATCAAGGGCTTCAATTAGTTTTGCTTTAACTTCAACATCACTTATTGTTCCGGCTTGATAGCGGTTTTTTAGTTCTTTTACTTCGGCACTATTATCATTAAATAAATCATGATAGAGAAAAACTAAATTACCATCAACGGTGCCTGGAATATCCGCTCTA
>JAQUEG010000117.1 GCA_028685275.1 Bacilli bacterium | reverse complement strand
AAATGATTTCTCTATCCTACACTTTGAAAGATGGAAAGAATTTATCAATAAACAAAATATATCTACTAATTATAAAAATCATTTATATAAATTCTTTAAAGCAATCTTAAATTATGGTAGTAAATGGTATGGATTAAATTTTGCTAGTATGTATTTAAAGATGACTAACTTCACTAATCCAAATGAAATACCTAAAGAAATGGATTTTTATACTTACGATGAATTTCAAAAATTCATCGCTTGTGAAGAAGATATTTTATATAAAGCGTTATATGAAACATTATATTATTGCGGATTACGCAGAGGCGAATTAAAAGGACTTACTTGGGAAGACATTGACTTTGAAGATAAAACATTAAGAGTGAATAAAAATGTTGTATCTTATATTGAAGGTAAAAAGTTTAGAGTTACTACTCCTAAAACAAAAAGTAGTAATCGAATACTACCTATGCCTGATGTATTAGTAAATGACTTAAAGCAAGTTTATGAAAACTTTAAAAAATATCAAAACTTTAATAAAAAATGGTTTGTATTCGGTGGTGTCGAACCAATAAGTAATGGTAAGATCAGAACTCATAAAATTAGTAATTGTAATAAAGCAAAACTTAGAGAAATAAGAATACACGATTTTAGACATAGTTGTGCTTCTCTACTTATCAATAGTGGTGCCAATATCAATATGGTAGCTAAATATCTAGGACATACTAAAATAGATGAAACACTCAATACATATTCGCATTTATTTAAAAATAAAATGAATGATATTGTGAATATAATAAACAATTTATAGTAAGTTGGGTATCTAAATGGTATCTAAAATATAAATAAAAAAACAAAAACCCTTGAAAAATCTAACAAAAATGGAGCCTCTCGGCTCCTTCAGGGGGTTTTGGTTGATCACCCTTACACTTTATTCCGTAAGAGCGAGTGTGATAACTTCACACTATATACATATTAAAGGTTTTTTTTATAAAAGTCAATAATTATATTGTAGTTTACATACAATATTTTAATCCTATTTGTTTAAACCTTATAAATATTAATGAAAGCAAAATACAAATAATTATTTTTTTTACTATAGTAAAAATAAAACTTTACAATTATAGGCATAGATCATTCAATAATAATACTAGTTTCTATCTTTTCTTTAATTAAAGGATACTGTTCAAATAATTTTTTACTAATAAATTTTTTTGCATCTTCTTTGGCTTTTAATAAAATTTTAAAATCCTTTTGAAAATCCGCTATTTTAAAATCAATATCCCCACTTTGTTTATAACCAAATAAGTCACCTTGTCCTCTAATTTTAAAATCAGCCTCACTAATGGCAAAACCATCATTTGTTTTGGTTAATATATTTAGTCTTTCTTTTTCTTTATCACTTATTAAAACGCAATAAGATTGTAGATTACTCCGTCCAACTCGTCCTCTTAATTGATGAATAGTTGATAAACCAAAACGATCAGCATCAAATATAATCATCATTGTTGCATTCGGAACATCAACACCCACTTCAATAACAGTGGTACTAATTAAAATATTAATATTACCATCTAAAAAACTTTGCATAATTTTTTCTTTTTCTTTTGAGTTTAATTTACCATGTAAAACCTCAATTTTAAATAATTTACCAAAAGCTAAATTAAATTGATGCTCTAATTTTTTAATATCACTTAAATCACTATTATCAGATTCTTCAATTAATGGTGCCACTACATATATTTGATGTCCCAATTCTAATTCTTGTTTAATTAAATAAAGTACTTCTTTTATTTGTTGTGATTTTTTTAAATAAGTAGTAATTTCTTTACGATTTGCCGGTAAAGTCTTAATTGTCGAAATATCTAAATCACCATAAATAGTTAAGGCATAAGTACGTGGTATTGGTGTCGCACTCATATATAATACATCTGGCTTAATCCCTTTATTAATTAAATTTAAACGTTGGTTAACGCCAAAACGATGTTGCTCATCAGTAATTACTAATCCCAAATTATGATATTCTACATTTTCTTGAATTAAAGCATGTGTTCCAATAATTAAATCGATTTCATGATTAAGTAATTGAGTATAAATTTTGTCTTTTTCTTTTTTGGTTAAACTACCAATCAATAATTCTACTTTTATATTTATATCTTTAAATAATTGCTTAATATTTTGATAATGTTGACGTGCTAAAATTTCCGTTGGTACCATTAATGCCGATTGATATTTACATAAATACATCATATAAATAGCAATTACACTAACAATAGTTTTACCACTACCAACATCACCTTGAATAAGACGATTCATTCGTTTTGGTTGTTGCATATCATCAATAATTTCATCAATCACTTTAATTTGATCATTAGTAAGTTTAAATGGTAATTTCATAATAAACTTTTGAACATGTTCTTTATTCACTTTCTTAATATATTTATTATCAATTTCATTATTTTGATCTTTTAAATAATTTATTTTTAACATATATAAAAATAATTCTTCATATTTTAATCTTAATATAGCTTTTTTTAATAAACTTTCATTAGTTGGTTGATGAATATTAATTAATGCTTCCTTTTTACTAATAAATTGATTTTCTTTTACTAAATAATCCGGAATATAATCATTAAAATTATCATAAATTTCCATTGTGTTTATTATATAATTATGTAAATTCTTTTTATTTAAACCAGTAGTAGTATGGTAGATTGGTATAATTAACGGTTCATTACTTAATTTAGTAAAAATAATATCATTACCAATAATTGTATTATGTTTTTTATCCCATTTACCAATTACCGTTATATAACGACCAATTAATAAATGATTAACTAAAAAAGCTCGATTATAAACATTAACTTGAATTAATAACTCAGATGTCATTAACCGAAAACTCATTCGATTTTGACGTCCCCGATATCTAATAATAACTGGTTTGGTTTCAATTTTACCATCAATGATTACTTTTTCATCTTGCATTGCTTGTAAAATATTACTACGGTTTAATACTTCATAACGAAAAGGAAAGTGATGAATTAAATCTTCTATATTATAAATATTTAATTTATTTAAATATTTAATAGTTTTGGGGCCAATCCCTTTAATTAGTTGCAGTTCATTCATTATTATCACCATAATATAATTGTATCATATTTCATATTTATAACTACATTAATTAACATTTTAATATAAAAATAGGCATTTTTTGCTTTTTTTACTCTTTTTGCTTGACTTTTAACACTAATATAAGTATTATAAACGTTACCAATTCCCGAAAAGGCGAATTGGTGCTAGTATCACACTAGCCAACCCCTTTTTATTCTTTT
>JAQUEG010000116.1 GCA_028685275.1 Bacilli bacterium | reverse complement strand
GGATAAATCTAAATATTTAGATATAGGAATTAAATTTAGAGGCGGTGCTTTCCCAGGTGAGACATGGAATTCACTTAATGAAAAACATGGATGTCCTTTTGTATCTGGTGAGGCGTGGCGTAGTTTCGTAAAAAGTGAATTAAAAAAACAAAATAAGTTACCGTCTCATAATGAAGATATTGACGGTATATATAAAACTACTGTAGAAATTAATAAAGACGGGTCTCATACTTCAAGTAAATTTATTAAAATGACAGAAGAAAAAGCAAAAGATATGGTGTTTTTATTAGAAGCTCATGGATATGATCCTAAAATTTGGGAAGTAAGTACTGCTAAAAATAGTATGTGGAATATGCAGAGTAAAAAACATGGCATACAAACATTATATAGTTCTAAAATCACTGTAAAACCTAGAAAAGAATATTTGTGGAATGAAGAAGATATAGAAAAACTTTTTGCAAATTTAAAGACAGACTATAAAAATAAAATTAATATAACTCCAAAACAATATGAAAAAAATGGTAATGTATTAGTTGTACCTATTGCAGATTTACATTTTGGGTTATTCGCAGATTTTTATTCTACAGGTAATTCATATAATTTAGATATTGCAGAAAAAATTTATTATTATACTTTAAATAATATTATTGACAGGGTTAAAAATAAAAAGTTTGAGAAAGTATTATTTATAATTGGTAATGATTTTATAAATGCTGATAATATTGCTGGTACTACTACAAAAGGTACACCTCAAGATAATTCATCTTCTTGGTTTGATACTATTGTAAGAGCAGAAAATTTAATTGTTAACGGTATAGATATGTTGACGGAAATTGCTCCTGTAGATGTTCAGTACGTAATGTCAAATCACGACCTACACACCATGTTTGGTATTATGAGGATAATGAATGCTTGGTATAGAAAAGACGAGAATGTACATATTGATAGTGTCCCCCTCCCAAGAAAATACTATAGAATTGGGAAAACATTATTATGTTTATCACATGATATAAAAATAAAAAAAGCATTAGAAACTATCACAGTTGAAGCAAAAGATCAATGGAGCGAATCAGAGCATATAATTTGTTTATTAGCACATCTGCATCAAGCAATGATATATGAAAAGCAGGGATATTTAGAAATTAGGAGGTTGCCTACTATTTCTGGTTGGAGTAGATGGAGTAATAATGAACAATATATTCAAACAGAGAAAAAAAATGAAACATTTATCATTAATAAAGAATTGGGTATTACAGACATTATTAACACAATAATAATATAATAAGAAAGGTTAAATGGTGTTGCCTATGGAAAAATTCAAGAGCGAAGGTGATAGATATTACATAGATGATAAAGAAGTCCAAGATGCAAAAGTCTATATATCAATGTTAGAACACGAATTAGAAACATTAAAAGAAAAATTAAACACACCATTACCCAAACTTAACATCCCTCCATCTGAATATATAGAACACAATGAAGAGAGTGGTGAATTTTGTCCAGAGTGCCAGGCAATATTGGATTTTATTTACGATTTAGCGGAGATGGAGCCGGAAGATGCTATAGTGATGTTTAGTCAGACTATTACTCAAGCTGCGGAAACTTCATTTTTAGAAGGGATAATACACGCTAGTACTGAGTTAGGTAACATTTCACATAAAATTGCAGCCAGAAACAGTATTGATTTAGAAGACTTACAAAAAAATATGTATAACGGTGAAAATTAGAACAAAATCGTGAATTTATTATGATTTTTGAGTAGGTGTCCCCTACTCTATTTTTATTGGATAAAAGGAGGTGTGGCTTTGTGTCACGACCTAAAGGTAGTAAAAACAAACAATCGGCATCATCGCCACAAAACGAAATATTAGAAATAACTTGTCTATATTGTGGAAAATCAAAAAAAATTAGAGAATATTATGTTAGTTATAATCCTGCTCATAAAATAGGGCGTATACCCTATTGCAAAAAATGTCTAAAGAAAATGATTGCCGATGATTTTGGTAAAGTACAATTAGAAAAGCTAAAAAAGACGTTAAAACTTATTGATAGGCCTTTTTTATATAATATATGGCGTTCTTCTTTAGAAGAAAAGGGCGATACTTTTGGGTTATATATGAAAAATATGGCCATAAAACAAAATCGTGAACTAACATGGGAAGATTCTAAATTTTTACCAGAAGCAGAGGGAGAAATAAATTATGAAAATGTTAATATGGAACAACTTGCAAAAAAACAAAGGTTTATAATTACAGATAATATTATAGAAAAATGGGGTAGTGGTTATAAGCCAGAAGAATATGAAGCATTTGAGCGTAAATATGCTTTATTGAAAAATAATTATCCTGAAAAAACAGCAATGCATACCGAAGCATTATTAAATTATATAAGATATAGAGTTAAAGAAGAAATAGCAACTGCGTTAGGGGATGTAAAAGATGCTAAAGATTGGGGTGCTTTGGCAAAAGATGCTGCAACTGCTGCAAAAATAAATCCAAGCCAATTAAGTAAAGCAGACCTTACTGATGGTTTATCTACTTTTAGTGAACTTGTAAGGGCTACAGAACAAGCAGTAGATATTATTCATATACTCCCTAAATTTAAACAAAAACCACAAGACTCTGTAGATTTTAATATATGGTGTTATATTAATTATATTAGAGATTTAAAAGGGCTTCCTTTATGTACTTATGAAGATATATATCAATTCTACGAAGAGAGAAAGAGAGAATATAAAGAAATGTATCAAGATACTAATATATTTGGTGATGTAGAAGATGATGGTGATGAATAATGCCATCATATAAGCACTTTCAATCCGATAATGCTAAATATACTAAAAATAGAACTGATATATATAATCCAGAATTTAACCCTACAGTAATTGCTAAAGGAAAAAAAGAAGAAGATAGTTTTACAAAAAATTTACATAAATATATTGATTTTGTTAGTTGGGCAAGATGGTTTGGAGACTTATTTTTAGATTTAATAACTCCTGAAACTGGAGGTATTAGGCTTGATTTAGACCAAAGAGTACTTTTAAGAAGTATATTAAGGTTTACATCTGTTTATGGTGTTTTTCCCAGGGGATATGGAAAAACGTTTATAGAAGTTATTGCGATGTATCTGACTGCTATATTTTATCCTGATATAGAATTAACTATGACCGCACAGACCCGTGAAAACGCTTCTAAAATATTAGAAGAAAAACATAGAGAAATAATTAAATTTTACCCCTTAATTGCGAATGAAATATATAAATCAAACTTTTCTAAAGACAGTGCCGAAGTAATATTTATTTCTGGTGGACGTATAGACATTATGGCGAACCATC
>JAQUEG010000115.1:2723-3338 GCA_028685275.1 Bacilli bacterium | reverse complement strand
TCATTGACGGAATTATTGTATCCACATCCATAAAAACCTGACCAAATGCTAAAAAGCCTGCATGCCATAGCAGAGAATAAAAATTTCTTTTGGATATGGTGCGTGTCAATTTCATATCTGATATTTTATCATGCTAAAAACGAATTAAATAGCCGATGTGTTTGTCCTTTAAAGGATTTGTCATACTTTGTTGCTCCGGGGTAGATGTTATATTCTCATAAATAAAAACAATGCGTTAGACGGAATTTTTTTAATTATGGCCAAGGTTCCTGACTATACGCCAATAAGTAATTCAAAGTCCAATCATTCCGGAAAGTAATATCTTCGTTAAAAGTACGATCTTTTTCTGTACCAGCAATCTTTATCTATAAATCTTAAAATATAAGTTTTCAATAAACCACTTGTAAATACCTTCTCTGTTTACAAACAACTATGTTGCGTTTTTATTTTTCAATAGCTTATTGCACACGCTGGCGCAAGTCTTCAGACTTGTGCCTCTAAAACTCAAGGCACAGGTCAGAGACCTGCGCCAGCCTGATAAGTTCTTTCTATTTTTTATTGCCCTTGACTTTAGTCAAATGAATTGTAGTTTGTGCAGCAGTTACTGGCTATAGC
>JAQUEG010000115.1:0-2623 GCA_028685275.1 Bacilli bacterium | reverse complement strand
CACATTCCTTTAAAGCTTAAACAAATATTTTGAAGATGTGGCTAAAGCCAGATTCAATGCAATTCTTATATCCGTCGGTTAAAACCGACGGCAATAAAAACTCTATAAATATCAATTGATTAAAACCGACGGCAAGAAAGTTTCCCCTCATGGCTAAAAACTTTATGTCGTAATTCTATTGAATTTAGAAATGGGATTCTATTTTTGGTGGAAAACACCAGATGTAACCAAATTCTTATCAAGCTCATAATTTTTAATTTTTGAAATTAATTCTTTCAATTTTTTATTGCCCTTGACTTTAGTCAAGGGATTATAAGTTTGTGCAGCAGTTACTGGCTATAGCCACATTCCTTTAAAGCTTAAACAAATATTTTGAAGATGTGGCTAAAGCCAGATTCAATGCAATTCTTATATCCGTCGGTTAAAACCGACGGCAATAAAAACTCTATAAATATCAATTGATTAAAACCAACGGCAAGAGAGTTTCCCCTCATGGCTAAAAACTTTATGTCGTGTTTTCGGATTGGGCTCAATTTTAAAGATTTATTTTGTGTTGAATAAAAAAACCGCACTCTTCCAAGAATGCGGTTTGATTTTAAATTCAGTTATAACTAACAGGAGGTTTACTCAACCTCTTCCCCCCCCCTTAGCATTTTCGCATACCTCTTCCTCCAGCCAAGAATAAAGAATCCAATAGCATATAACCCTATATTGAATATGCCAATAGAAAATATACCTATTGAGAATATACCGATAGAGAAAATGCCTATAGAAAATTTGCCAGCAGCGAAAACTCCGATGGCAAAATCGCCTGCCGCAAAATAATTTCTACAATAAGTGCCTGCACTAAACATATTGCCAACCTGAAAGTGTAATAAAATTCCTACTAATAAAAATAGGATAGCCGTAAATAAAATCCAATGTTTTTTCATTTATAAAAAGTTTTGATGTTAATAATAAGATAGTTGATCACGTGATTCAGGAGCAAATCTATAATCTACCAAGATAACATCAAAATAGTTGGGATATATGGCTGTTTTTTGTGATAAGATGCAAGGTAAGGTGATGAAGTGGGCGCTTTTGGGATGATTAGCTAAGGGAGTTTTTAATTTTTTGTGCGTGATTCCGTGAAACTGGAATTTCTGTAGCGGTATTTTTGAGTACTAATTTCAATTCTTGCGAGTTGCCTTTTACTGATTCAACGTGATCCATGTTAACGATAAACGCCCTATGACATTTCACTAATGAGGAGTATTGTGCTGTTTCTGATTCCATACGTTTTATGGTGCCTCGTAAAAGCATGGAAGCTATTTTGATATCTTGCCAATAAAAGGGCTGAATGTAATTTCCCACAGATTCGATGTAAATCAAATTTGATAATTCAACTTCGAGTTTGTCTTTTCCGTTATCAGCAATTAGAACAACTGCATCTTTAATTTCTATTTTAGTTGGTTTTGCGATTAATAAGTCATTGACTTCGTCAGCAGTTTTAAGATTATGCGCTAATTTGATGTTGTATGAAATAAGGGTCACTGCAACAACCGGGAAAACACCGATAAGTAGCGTGAAAGCTTGAAATATTATAAATCCTTTCATCCCGGCGAACATTGGGAAGATCATAGAACTATAAAATAGTTTCCCGTGCCAATGGTAAAAATTATCCACCAAAGCCAAAGAATCTGTTTTCCAACAGTCCATTTGAAAAACCACTTTTTGAAGATTCGCGTAATAACAAACAGATTAATTATCAGAATAATAAAAGTTACTCCTCCATATCCCAAAAGGACGAGGGGTTTATAACTGGATTGGTAATATGACAATCCAAACGGTTGGAACAAAAGCATAAATAGAGCAATAAAAAGGCTGATGATAATAATCACCTTCCATTTATTAGCTATCCGAAGGTAGGGTTGATTAAGGTATTCTTTTACCACGTTATAATGTTATGTTTGTCTGTCTGTTTATATTAAAGCTTCTACAGTTATGCCAATATGTTTTTCTTCACCATATAGGCGTATCGCAATACGCCCATACAATTGAATTATGTTAATGGATAAAACCAATAAGAAAGCCGCAATTCCGGAAAATTGTGCAGTTTTAAAAATTAAAAACAGAAACAATCTTTTATTTTACCTCTGGAACTTCCTATTAGGTAAATCAAATTTCATCTATTGCATAAACTTTTATGCTCAAATCCTTTGTCAGTCAGTTTTAGCTTCTTTCTGATTTTTCATTGTTAATGCTATTCCAATTATCATAAAAGCAATAAAACTTGGATATATGACAAAGAAAGCGGTATGGTTTGTCACTACTGATAATCCTAAAGCAAGAACTATATGCAAAATGGCCGTAATGATAATACCAAATGTTCCGATAGTAAAAAAAGGATGAAATTTTTTCATTTTATTTTCTTGTTAAATTGTATAATAAAGAGAGGGAGTAAAATTCGCAATTATTTATGAATGCAGTTTGAAAAAAGTTGAACTACAGCGCTTTTAGGGTAAATTAAATCTGAAACTCAGCGCCAATCCATCAGCCCAAACACGGTTGTCGCCAATGAGGTTGAAGGCAGGTTTATAATCTAAGCATATTGTAAATGGAGCAGTTGGGAACATGTATTCCA
>JAQUEG010000114.1 GCA_028685275.1 Bacilli bacterium | reverse complement strand
ATCACCTTTTTGATAATTCTCCGAAGATATTTCCTCCCTTGTTAAAAGAAGGGAAGTGTCATCAAATTGCGTTACCCCATAATCATTTCGATTTAAAATTAAAACCGCCATAATTATAGCAAAAACAAAAAAGACAATCATTAAAGTTCGTGCAATAATTTTTTTAATTATTTTTATTATTTTCATTTCTACCACCTATTATAATCATATCATAATAATATTTATATAGCAATATCTTTTGACAAAGATATACATAATTATGTCTTAACAACCACTAGTTTCTTCAATTAAAAATTCGGTGACATCATATATAATATCAAAGTTTTTTGGATAAAAAATATAACTAATACTATCCTTTGCCCCTATATTAAATATAATTTCATTAATATAATCATTAGCATCAACACCATAATTACTAAAATCATTAGGCAAAGCATTAATAATTAATTTACTTGAATCCCAGGTTACTTTTACACACTTATTAACCGGATAATAATTAGTAATAATTAAACGATCATAATTATCATAGTTATCATAGTTAAGGGTAATATCCTCTTCTTTTATTTCGCCTTGGTGTAAGATGAAATTCCCGCTTAAAATTTTTTTATAAGGGGCAGTACTAGTAATAGTAATATTAACAGTTACATCAGTTAATTCATATTCTTCATCAGTCACAACGACATCAAAATGATGATCTTTAATTACTGGTTGATTAACCCAATCATACTCCCCCGCTTCACAATCAATTTGATTATAAGTACTCACATCAACACCATCTTCTGTATTATTAATACAAATTTCATATGATGCTAAAGTAATTTCTTCCGTATTAGATTCTTTACTATTTAAATGACACTCAGTATGGTTTGAAGCATCACCATTAATTGTACAAAGAATGGTATACGTAATATCATAGTTAGTAATTACTTCTTGATTAAGATGGTTTTTCACATTAAAATAAACACTTTCTCCTTGCCAAAGAGTATTAACATTTTTTACCGTACTAGTATCTAAATAATCACTATAAAGATAAAATCCTTTTGCTTTTAAATAATAATCCCAAACAAAATTAGAAACATATTTAGCAAAAGTTACCCCATAAATACATAGAAGAGTAGCTATCGTTAATAACATTATTGCCCAAAAATACTTTTTTATTTTTTTCATCAACATCATCCTAATCTATATTTTTTGCCATCCTTTTACTTCTAAATTAATATAATCAACTAAATTAGAATATATCGCATCATTAAATTCAACCGGAAAAGTAATCAATAATTTATAATCATTATATTCTTCCTCATCATAACCCATTTCTTCAATTGGGGATTCGCATATTAATTCATTATAATCATTACGTGAAAAAGTTTCGTCACATGTTAAAATTAATTCTTCTCCTTCACTATTTAATTTATAAAGATTAATTGTTAATGGTACTAAATGATAAGTTTTGATTGTAATTTGATATTCAGTTGAAACATGATTTATAATGCCTTCCAAATTATTTTTTACTGAAAATAATAATTCTTGTTCTGCCCCTGGATATAAATCAATTAAAGGTATTTCTAATTCATTTAAATCATCTACTTCAAATATGAATTTAGCAATATCTTGTTTATCAGAATCTAATCTAGAATTAGAATTAAAATAAGAATAAGTTATAACAGAACAAAATATTAAGACCCCAATTAATAAAATCATAAACACTTTCTTTTTCATAATTCATCTTCTTCCTCTTTAACGATAAAGAATTTTTCAATAGTTCCAATTTTAGTAATACCATCATATAAATCAAATACCCATTTATAACCAGTGTTTTCAAAATTAGTGGTTATTAAATTTAATGTGAAACTGTTAGTTTCCGGATCAAGTAATACTGAATATATATTTTCTTCATATATAGTTAATTCATCATTAATATAATTTGCTAAATCAACAATGGAATAAGTTTGTTCATAGGCTGTTAATTCATCCTTTCGATATAAAGAAACAGTTATATTCGCTTCTTCTAAAGAACCACTTTGTAAAACATTAAAAATAATATTAGCTTCTTCATTAGTTTTATTAATAATCCGATTATTATCAGCTATATTAACATTAAAACCATAAATAATATTAGGATTACTTTTTGTTACCTCTACAGGAATATTTAATTCAGTATCTCCTAATTCAGTAAAATGAATTCCATCTAATGAAGTATAATTAGAAATTTTAAAATAATAAGTTCCTTCTTCCAAATTACTATTATTTTCATAAGTAGTAATTAAAATATTTTTGCTAATTACATCTTGACCACTACCTAAATTAATACGCACTAAATGATCATTACCGGGATAATAAATTTGATCATCTACTTTAAAAACAATATTTTTTAAATACTCTCGATGCACAATATTACCTTCACTATCAACTAATTTAATTATTAATCCCATTGATTGATCTTCATAAGTAGTATCAATAATTTTATTACCATTTATCAATTTATAATTAATGCTACTTGTTATATTAATATTATTAATGAAATCACTGTTATAAATAATTTCATTACCACTATAATCAGTTTCTAAATATATCCTAGCATTAGTATTTTCACTATCCACCATAGCATAAATATTAAACTTTTTTATTGTATTATATAAAGTTGGTCTAACACTATTACCATTTAAATCATGCAATTCCATATATAAAGTAACATTTTCATAATTATTTTCAATATCAGTATTAGCAAAATCTAAAATAATAGTAAATTCCTCATTAATAATTCCCTCATTATAATAAGAACTCTCCAAAAAAGGTTTATCAATAGTAGTACCAACTTCTTTAAATAAAGTAAATGGATATGTAGCTACTTTAACACAATTTAAATCATCAATCTCACAACTATTTTCATAATTATAATTATCTTCATTAGTAGGTATTTGATATTCATATACTTTATCATTAAGATGATCAATTAAAGTTATCTTAGTATTTAAAGGTAATAATATATTTGACATTAAATTATGAGTATAACCACTTAATTCACTACTAGAATGATTATAACTAAAATTTAAAGTAACAACTGATTTATTAGTAATATAGGGTTCTACATCTAAATAACGGGTAGGATTACGTCCAACTGTTAAACTAGATTGAGTATAACCATCTAACATAATATTTTCCACAAACAAAATTGGTAAAGTATCGTTTTCATATACCCATACATTTTCAGGATTTTGATTTAAATCATTAAAATCAATAAATTCCCTAAATAATAAATTTGTAACAACATAATCCTTATTCATTAAATTATCTAGTAATGTTAAAGTAAAATATTCCTCTAATTCTAATAAAATATAACTACCAACTGCTCTTTCTCCATTCACATAATAAACATTATTAATATTAACAACCG
>JAQUEG010000113.1 GCA_028685275.1 Bacilli bacterium | reverse complement strand
ATTAATTACGTAACCAAAATTGGTGTAGCAGCTAATATTAAAGACATAACTATAAAATAATCAACCTTAACTTTTACTGTAAAAATTAAGGTTGATTATGCTACGATATAGATAGTAATATGTCTTATTTAATAGATATGATATAATAGGACGAGGTGATAAAATGAATATAGAAGCAAGAATTGAAGAAGTTTTAAACAAAATAAGACCATTCCTAAATAGTGATGGTGGTGACGTTGAATTTATTAAATTTGAAAATGGTACTGTTTATGTAAAATTAGTAGGTGCTTGTAGTCATTGTCCGTTAGCAACGGAGACACTAAAAACAACAATTGAAGGAACTTTAACTTCTGAAATTAAAGAAGTAATAAAAGTAGTTAATGTTAATAACTAATATTAATTAATATTAGTTTTATTAAGCCATTCTATTGGTGGTATATTACCATTAACATTAATAAAACGATAAAAATCGTTTAAAAATTGTTCATATTCATTAACTTTATTAATAATTCTATTTAAGGATTCTGGATCATCTTGATTAGTTATAATGAGTTCATATTGATCAAAAAAATAAGTGGGAAAAAGTAAACGACTATATAATAACCGCAAACTATATGGCGAAAAACTATTATGTTGAAAATATTCTTGTATTTCTGACCAAATATCATTATTAGCAAAAAATTGTTCTTTTATATATTCGGCACAATCCCTAATTTGATAATCCATAATAAAATTTAATGGATTATATAATTCAAATAAAGTACAATCAGGTTTTATTCGTTTATGGGAAATAGTAATCCGTTCATAAATAGGATTAGTTATTTCACGTTTAGTGTTATTAATATAAGAAACAGCATTTTCCCCTAACCCAATGAAATAACCTAAGCATTCACAAAGTAAAGGGTATTTTTTACCTATATGACCAAATTGATACTCAATATAATCAATTTTTTGACTCCATAAGGTCCCCCAATCAGTTCGATCTAATAAAGGGTCAACTGTTAAACCTTCACTATATAAATGTAAAAAATTAATATCCGATATATTTACTTTTTTCATTTCATTACAATTAATTCGTAATAAAACATAAGGAACATTATTAATAAAAGTAAGTGGATTTTTATCTTTATTCAAAATTATTTCATGAATTGGTAAATTACGATTTAACATTACTATATTTAATTCAAATAATGGTTTTATTTCTGGTAAAGGTCGTTCATATATAACAAAATAATATTTTTCATTATTAAAATCAAAGTAAAAATATGGGGGTTTATTATAAATATTAGTTGGATATAAATTATAATAATAATTAATATAATTATTCATATTCTCACCTATATTATCTTATGATAAGGATATTTAGGTTATGAGTGGAGGGAAAGAATGAAAGATGACAATAATATTATTATCAAAAAATTAAAAGAAAGAGGCGTTACGATTAAAGATATTGCAGAATTAGTAATCTTTTTACAAAAGGATTATCACAAAATAACTTATGAACAATGTGAAAAAGAAATATTAAAAGTTATTAATAAAAAAGAAGCAATACATGCAATATTAGTCGGTATTGCTTTAGATGAAATGGCGGAAAGAAAAATGCTAGATCAAGAAATAAATGATATCATTTTAGAAGATAAAAGTTTATTTGGTTTAGACGAAGTATTAGCATTAAGTATTGTTAATATGCATGGTTCGATTGCTTTAACTAATTTTGGTTACTTAGATAAAATTAAACCAACTATTATTGGTAAAGTAAATAATGATAAGAATTCTTGTAATACTTTCCTTGATGATATCATTGCGGCAATTGCAGCATCAACTGCTAGTCGAATTGCTCATTCTTATAAAGAATAAAAAAAAATAGATTTAATCTATTTTTTTTATAACTTTTCAACATCTTGATGATACCAACTACGCGCAATATCAGCATTACTACTAATTGGTGCCGGATTTGGTAAATCAAAACGAAGAATAATTGGCAATTTAAAAGCACTACCAAAGGCAACACAAGTACCTGGTTGTAAATTTTTTAGTTTTTCAATAATTTCAATAGTAACATCAGGTACCATTTCTTTAATAAATTCTGAATCCCGTGGATGCACCATCCGGAAAGTTAAGAAATTAGAACATTGAGATAACGCTGTCTCACTTAATTCCGATGGTCTTTGAGAAATAAGACCTAAAATAATACCATATTTTCGTCCTTCTTTGGTTATTCGATCAAAAATATTATAACCTAGTAAAAAGATATCATTATCATTTTGAACATAGCGATGTGCTTCTTCTAAAATAATATGAATTGGAAAAGAAGCACGTTTTTCTATACTAACAACATAATCATATAACATTTTAGAATAAATTTTGGTGATTATTTTGGCAAAGCGATCATCAATATAATTAATATTAAAATTAACTATTTGGGCTTTCCTACCATCAGGCATTGTTAATAATTTAGCTATATAATCAGGTTTAGTAATATAATCTTCATAATTAAAATAATGAAAATAATTACTATTAATTAATGAATTTAATCTGACTTTTAAAATATTAGCATAATCATATACTTTATCACTTTTTAAAATTCCCTCTGAAATTAAGGCGAAATCAAAAGCATCTTTTAAATCACTTAATGTATAAGGAAAACTACCATCAGGTAATTTTAATTCAACTCCGTCTTTAATAAAACTAGAAATAAATTCAGTTACTAACTGCATTTCTGATAATTTACCATCTTTATCAATAATTAAACATTGTCTTAAAGTACGAACATAACCTGGTTGTACTAATTTACTCTCTAAACTTAAATCTTTAGTTTTAAATGTAGATAATACCGCAATAACTTGATCTCTAATTTGTGATGGTCGATTACCACTATATAATATTTCTAATACGGCACGCGCGATAATATCATTTTTTATCGTAATTACGTCTTCTTCTTCTCTTGCAAAAACACCTACTAAACGTAATGCTTTTTCAATAATTGGTAATTGAATATGATTATTAGCATCTAATAATAAAGCAATATCATCAACCCCCAATAACCAGATTGGTATTTTTAATACTTCACTATCAGGAAAATATAAATTGGTCGTATATGATTTAAAATTAATATTATTATTTTGTTCATTTAATTTTTTAAAAGAATTATGATATTCACCATAAGCATCAAAAAGAAAAATATTAGTATTAGGAACTGAATTATTATTATTAAAATAAATATTTTGTAAAATACGGGCGATTGAATAAGATTTACCACTACCAGTATTACCAAATACCGCAAAATGATTACTAAAAAAATTATTTAAATCAACATTTAAAGGGAAATCATTATACAAAGGTATTTTACCTAAATTAAGAGTTTTCTTTCCCACTAAATTTTTTTCCCCTAATACAATTCTTAATTCTTGTTCGTTAACAAAACGACAACTAGCATT
>JAQUEG010000112.1 GCA_028685275.1 Bacilli bacterium | reverse complement strand
AAACTGCTTTAAAACTATTACATGAATATAAAAGCATTGAAGGAATATATGTTAATATTGATCAAATAAAAGGTAAATTACAAGAAAAATTAATAGACGAAAAAGATAATGCTTTTATGAGCAAACAACTAGCTACTATTTATAAGGAAGTACCAGTTAACCTTACACTAGAAGATATTAAATATAATGGTGAAAATAAAGAAGAATTAATTAGAACTTATGAGGAATTAGAATTTTATTCGTTTTTAAAAAATATGAAAAAGGAAAATAAACCAATTAGTAGTGATGTTAAAATTATTAGATCTAGTAACGAATTAAACATTAATGGTCCAGTTAGTGTTTATTTAGAAATTCTTGGCTCTAATTATCATAATGGTGAAATATTAGGCATGGGAATTTATGATGGAAAACAAGCTTATTATTTACCTTTTTTAGTGTTAAAAGAAAACCCTATGGTTTTAAATAGTAATATTAAATGGACTTATGATTTAAAGAAAATGGTAGTTGCTTTAAAACATCGAGGAATTGATATTACTAATATTGAGTTTGATACCATGTTAGCAAGTTATTTACTTAATTATAATATTAGAGATGATATTGCGTATTTAGCTAACCAGTTAGGTTATGAAATACCTTTTTACGAAGTTATTTCGAAAGCTAAAGAATTAGATGAAAAAGTAGTGGCTAATCTTTGCGGTCTTAAAGCTCAATTTATTTATGAAACTAAAACTAAATTTGAAGATGAAATGAAACACGAAGAGTGTTATGATTTATTTGATCAAATTGAAATGCCACTGGCTATGGTTCTTAGTGATATGGAGTGGACAGGCATTCGAGTTGACAGAAAGATACTAGAAGATATGGGCGAAGAAGTGCAAATAAAGATGGTGATGTTAACAAAAGATATACACAATTATGCGGGTATGACTTTTAATCTTATGTCGCCAAAACAATTAAGTGAAGTCTTATTTCAAAAGATGAAATTACCATACAAAGGTAATCCTAAAAAGGGATATTCAACAAGTAAAGATATTTTAATTAAAATGAAAGATACACACCCAATTATTAACAAAATATTAGAATACCGAATGCTTGCGAAAATATATAGTAATTATATTGAAGGCTTAACAAATTGTATTATGAGTGATGGTCGGGTGCATACTATTTTTAATCAAACCTTAACCCGTACTGGGCGTTTGTCTTCGATGGAACCTAATTTGCAAAATATACCGATTAGATATGAATATGGACGTTTAGTCCGCAAAGCTTTCTTACCAGATGAAGGTTGTCAATTGCTGTCAAGTGACTATTCGCAAATTGAACTTCGTATTTTTGCACATATGTCAAAGGCTGACAATTTAGTTAACGCTTTTAAAGAAGGACTTGACATTCATACTAAAACGGCAATGGATATTTTTAAAGTAACTAAGGATGAAGTAAATAGTGAAATGAGAAGACAAGCTAAAGCTGTTAATTTTGGTATTTTATATGGTATTAGTAGTTTTGGCTTATCAGAAGATTTAGACATAGATGTAAGAGAAGCAAAAGAATTTATTGATAAATATTTAAAAACCTTTCCTGGGGTTAAACAATATATGGATGAATTAATTAAAGAAGCACATCAAAATGGTTATGTAAAAACGATTATGAATCGCAAAAGAATTATTGATGAACTTAATAATAAGAATTATATAATTAGACAACAAGGAGAAAGAATGGCTTTAAATACGCCAATTCAAGGTAGTAGTGCGGATATTATTAAGAAAGCAATGATTGATATATATTATAAATTTAATGAATTAAAATTAGAAAGCAAAATGATTATTCAAGTACATGATGAATTAATATTTAATGTTGTTAAAAAAGAAAAAGATCTCGTTTTAAAAACTATTACTGATATAATGGAAAATTGTTATAAATTAGATATTCCTTTAAAAGTAGAAACTAATTTTGGTGATAATTGGTATCAGACAAAGTAGGTGCATTATGAAAATATGGATTGCGGGTTATATTGGTTCGGGAAAAACAAGTCTAGCAAAAACAATTGGTAATGTTTTTTCATTTGATGAAATTGAAATGTTATTAACTAAAAAAGGATATCAACCTAAGTTATTAAATAATAGACAATTTAAAGAAGTTGTTGCAATGGAAATTCGGAAACTAAAAGAACCAATTATTGAAGGAATACAGTGTTGTGACTATTATCAAAAAGGGGACAAAGTTTATTTTGTTAAAACAAATATTTTTCAATCTTTAAAAAGATGTTATCAAAGAGATGGCAAGAAAAAAATACTGAGGCATCTATTTGATAATTATATTTTATTTCATCGCTTTAAAATATTATACATAAAAGCCTTTATTAATAAAGATCTTATTAGCGATATTAATACTTAAAAGAAGGTATTAAAAATAAACAATACATTATATTGTCAATATTTGTCATATTTCATTATATTATGTTGCTAATATCTACCATTTATGTTATTGTGTAATCAATATAATAAGAAGGAGAAAAAAATATGGTAGAAAATAAAAAAAAGGGTAATGTTGTCATTGTTTTGGTTATTTTTATAATAGCAATAATGAGTTTTATTACGTATATGCTTAATAAACCAAAATCAATTTTTGCGTTATCAATCAATAGTGTTTATCAAGATTTATTAAGTTTTACAAAGGAATTAGAAAACTCAAAATTATTAGAATTAGCAAAAGATAATACTATTTTGATGACTTCTGATTTATCATTTAAAATTGAGTTACCTGAAGTAGAAGGAGAAATTGCAGAAGTATTAAATTTAGTTAATAAAATTCAATTTAATATGCAGTATGGAGAAGATAATAAAAATAAAAGGAGAATTATTGAATTAAATTCAACAATTGATACTGATAATTTATTTAATGTATTGTTTTATTCTTTAGATGAAAAACAATATATTTATTTAAAAGATATATATGATAAGTATATTCAATTAGATGATGTTTCATATGAATCTATTTTTCAAGAAAAATATATAACTGAAATAGAATATGTCTTAAATAAAATAAAAGATTTAACAATTGAGAGTTTAAAAGATAGTGATTTTACTAAAACAACTGCTGAAATAACTGTGGATGGTGAAAAAATTAATACAAATAAAGTTACTTTTAATTTAACCGAAAAACGAGCAAAGGAAATTGTAATACACGTTCTTACTGGTATTAAAAGTGATGAAAAATGGATTGATGCTATTATAACAATTGTTAATGATTCATTTGCTAAAACTATAAATGGGGAAGAATTAACAAAAGAATTGTTAATTAATAAAATAGAAGAAGGAATTGAATATTTTAATGATTTTGATACTACTGATGATATTATATATATATCAGTTTATACTAAAAAATGGTCTAATACACCAATTCAATATGAAATATTACATCGTGATACTAATTATTTGGATGAAGA
>JAQUEG010000111.1 GCA_028685275.1 Bacilli bacterium | reverse complement strand
TTATATTTATTAATAATTATTTTAATTTACAAATTATTGAAAGAACAAAAAAATCATAATTATCTTTTTAATCGTTTTATATTAGAGCGATATTTATATGATTTTAACTATAATAAAACTAAAATAATAGTTGGTAATAAACTAAAAAAAATGATGTTAAATAAAAAACATTTATTTTATTTAAAACATAAATATATAACGGAAAAAAGTTATTTAAATAAAATATTTAAATAACTTCTTGTTATTATTTAACAATTAGTTTAAAATAGTAAATAATTATTGGCAAGAGTGGCGGAATTGGTAGACGCGCACGCTTGAGGGGCGTGTGGATTATATCTGTATGGGTTCAAGTCCCGTCTCTTGCACCATATAAAAAACGGTGTTATGAAAACAACATTAATAATAAATATAGTTGATGTAATTGTAAATGGTGGGTTATTATATTTAATAAATCTATTACTAATTGTTATATAAAATGATGATCGAATTAATAATTTAAAAAACGCAAAAGAAAATTATTATATACAACTTATCATAATAAAAATATTAGTAATAAAATATTAATAAAACAATTATTATTAAAAAAATAATATAATAAATAAAGAGGATTGATTAATAATGGATGTCAATAGTTTTCCTTTTCCATTAACAATTGAAGAGGAACAATATTATTTAAGTTTATATGCAAAAGGATCAAAAGAAGCAAGAAAAAAATTAATTGAACATAATTTAAGATTAGTTGCTTTTCAAGCTAAAAAAATTATAAATACCGGTATTGATTATGATGATTTGATTAATATAGGTACTATTGGTTTAATCAAAGCTGTTGATAAGTATGACATAGAAAAAAATGTAAAACTTGCTACTTTTGCTGCTGTATGTATAGAAAATCAAATTCTTATGTATTTAAGAAAAAATAAAAAACATAATCAAACTATGTCACTAGAAGAACCAATTTGTATAAATAACGATGGTGATGAACTTTCATTAATGGATATGTTAGTTAGTAGCGATGATATTATTGAAGAAGAAGTAATAAAAAAGGAAAGTATTCATGAAGTAATAAATGCTCTTAGTTTATTAAACGAGAGAAGAAATAGAATTATTCAACTCCGTTATTTTAAATCTATGAAGCATAAGGACATAGCAAAAATATTTGGGATTTCGCAATCGTATCTTTCAAGACTTGAACAAAAATCTTTAAAAAGAATAAAAGATATAATTACTTATAATATAGGTTCAAATATGCATAAAGAAAAATCAAAAGAATACTGTAAATAAAATAATTATTATATATTAAATACATATTTAAATGACTACCTTGTTATTTTTCAACAAATAGTTTAAAATATTAAATAATTGTTTGCAAGAGTGGCGGAATTGATAAACACACACACTTGAGGAACATGTGGATTATATCTATATAAATTAAAATCCTATCCCTTGCACCACAAAAAGAGATAAGATTATAAAAATAATATAATAAATAAAGGAAGTTGATTAAAAATGGACAACAACGGTTTTCCCTCACCATTAACGATTGAAGAGGAGCAATATTATTTAAGTTTAAATGCAACAGGATCATCAGAAGCAAGAAAAAAATTAATTGAGCATAATTTAAGATTTGTAGTTCATATTGCTAAAAAATTTAAAAACAATAATATTTATTTTGAAGATTTAATTAGTATTGGTACGATTGGTTTAATTAAAGCTATTAATAATTATAAGATAGAAAAAAACGTAAAACTTGCTACTTTTGCTGCTGTATGTATAGAAAATCAAATTCTTATGTATTTAAGAAAAAATAAAAAACATAATCAAACTATGTCACTAGAAGAACCAATTTGTATAAATAACGATGGTGATGAACTTTCATTAATGGATATGTTAGTTAGTAGCGATGATATTATTGAAGAAGAAGTAATAAAAAAGGAAAGTATTCATGAAGTAATAAATGCTCTTAGTTTATTAGATGATAAACAAAAAAAAGTTATTGTACTCCGTTATTTAGAATATATGACTCAAAAAGAAATAGGAAATATATTAGGAATTTCGCAATCTCTTGTTTCTAGGATTGAAAAAGAAGCTTTAAAAAAAATAAAATTTTTAATTACTTATAAAAATGTTTCAAATATGCATACAGTAAAATCAAAAGAATACTGTAAATAAAATAATCATCATATATTAGACACGTAATAGCCTTTATCCATTGACTTATAATAACGTTTATGATAAAATTATTTTGTTATTTAGACCTCGGTCTGTAACCGCTCGAAAAAGGTTTTATTAAACATTATATGTACCTTCAAGGCGAGTCTTAGTATTAAAAGGAGGTAAATTATGAAAGCAATCATTGAAACTGGTGGCAAACAATATTATATTGAAGAAGGATCAATTATTTATGTTGAAAAATTAGATCATAACCCAGATGAAGAAGTAATTTTTGATCGTATATTAATGGTAAATGGTGTAAGTGGCCGTCCTTATGTTAAAAATGTTCGCATTATTGGTAAAGTTTTAAAACATGGTAAACAAAAAAAATTAATTATTTTTAAATACCGTCCAAAAAAAAGTTCGCATTCTAAACAAGGACATCGTCAACCATATACAAAAGTAAAAATTGAACGCATTGAAACTATTCAATAAGGAATAATAAAATGATAAATATTAATATAAAAAAAGAAAATAATAACTATCAAAAAATAATAATTAAGGGACATGCTAATTATGAAGAAAAAGGTAAAGACATTGTTTGTGCTGCTGTTAGTTCATCAGTAATAACTACTATTAACGGTTTATTATCAATTGATGAAAATAGTATTAATTATAAACAAACTGAAGATAATATTAATATTATTGTTAATAATAATAATTTAATTATTCAAAAATTATTAGACAATATGATTAATATGTTAAAAGAATTAGAAAAAGATTATCCAAATTATATAAATACATCCGAGGAGGTGGATTAAATGTTGAAATTTAATATTCAATTATTTGCTCATAAAAAAGGTCAAGGTTCAACCACCAATGGTCGTGATTCAGAATCAAAAAGACTTGGTGCGAAAGCCGCTGACGGAGAATTAATAACAGCTGGTTCTATTATTTATCGTCAACGTGGTTTAAAAGTATATCCAGGAAAAAATGTTGGTCGTGGTAATGACGATACTTTATATACAAAAATAACTGGTTATGTCCGTTTTGAACGTTTAGGCAAAAATAAGAAACAAGTTAGTGTTTACGAATCAAAATAAGACTATATGTCTTATTTTTTTGAATGAAGGAAAAAAATATTAAATCAATATTTTAACTAATACTATTATATAATTTTATAATAAAAATAGAGACCAACTATAATGTGTCAATAGTAAATGGTTAAATTTATTTTTAAGTAAATTTCTACACAATAAAACCTGAGAAAAGGTCTCTAAAATTTTTCTCAGTATGAAGGACTAAATTATTCCTCACA
>JAQUEG010000004.1:1812-14620 GCA_028685275.1 Bacilli bacterium | reverse complement strand
GTTGCTGTATTTCGTCCAGGACCGATGGCTAATATTGGTCATTATATAAAACGAAAATATAAGCAAGAAAAGATTGATTATTTACATCCTGATTTAAAACCAGTTTTAGAGCCTACTTATGGCATTATTGTCTATCAAGAACAAATTATGCAAATTGCTAATATCATGGCTGGTTATTCTTTAGGGGAAGCTGATGTATTAAGAAGAGCAATGAGTAAGAAAAAACGAGAAGTTTTAGAGCAAGAACAAACTAAATTTATTAAACAAAGTATTGATAAAGGTTATGATGAAAAGACCGCAATTAAAGTATATAAATTAATTTTAAAATTTGCTGATTATGGTTTTAACCGAGCACATTCGGTTGCGTATGCTTTAATTGGTTATCGGATGGCTTATTTAAAAGTGCATTATCCAAAATATTTTATAAGTAGTTTATTAACTAATGCGCTTGGTAATGAAAGTAAAACTAAATTATATTTAACTGAATGTAAAGCATTAGGCATTCCCGTTTTAGGACCTGATATAAATATGAGTGATTACCATTATAAAAGTGAAGAATTAGGAATTAGATTTAGTTTAGCAGCGATTAAAAATGTTGGTGGTATTACTTGTAAAGAGATAATTAAAGAAAGAATGAAAGGTGAATTTACTGATTTCTTTAATTTTGTTGGACGTACTTATGGAATAGCAGTTAATAATAAAACGATTGAAACATTAATTGATGCTGGTTGCTTTCGCGTTTTTGGTTATAATCAAAAAACATTACATCATAATTTAAAAAAAGCCATTAATTATGCGGAAATATATAATAAACTAGATGACTCATTAATTGATAAACCAATAATGGAAGTTGTTTCTGAATTTGATCAAGATGAATTAATTAAAAGGGAAATTATTTGTTTAGGTATAAGTTTACGTTCTCATCCTACTACTAAATATAAAACTAAAATTCCTAATGCAATTCCTACGATTGATTTATCTAATTATTTTGATCAAATGGTTAATTTAATTATTAAAGTAGAAAAAATAAGAGTTATAAAAACAAAAAAAGGAGAAGAAATGGCTTTTATTAGTGGCAGTGATGAAGTTGGGATGGTTGATATTGTCATGTTTCCCAAAATATATAGTTTATATCAAAATATAAAAAAAGATGCTATTTATTTAATTTTTGGTAAGGTTGAAAAGCGAATGTCAAGTTATCAATTAATTGCTTCCAAAATCGAGAAATTATAAATTATTATGTTATAATTTAAGTACAAAATTAATAAAGGGATTGATAATATGTTAAAAAAATTAATTAATTTAATAATTGTATTAATATTACTAAGTAGTTGTTTTTTAAGTTGGTCTAATATAAAAGTAGAAGCAAAAACAATTAATGATTTAAAAGCCGAATTAAATGAATTAGAAGCGAAAGATAAAGCTAATAAAAAGCAAATAACAAATACGGAACAACGAATTACGCAAACTCGTAATGAAATTGGTCAAATTAATATTGATATTGAAAATATTAATGATGAAATAATTCAAAAAACGGCAGAAATTAAAGAATTAGATCAAAACATAATCGAAAAAGATCAGGAAATTAAAGCAACTATTAATAATTTACAGTTATCATCAGGAAACTCCATTTATTTAGAGTTTATTTTTGAAGCCGACTCAATTACTGATTTTATTTATCGAATGTCAGTTAGTGAACAATTAACTAAACATAATAATGATTTAATTAATGAAATGAATGATATGATTGAAGCGAATGAAAATCGTAAAATTGAATTAAAAAAACATAAAGAAGATTTAAAACAAAAGGAAATTAATTTAAAAGCCAAAATAAATTCTTTAGATAAGGAAAAAAATAATTTATATGAATTTGAACGTAGTATTGCTGATGAAATAAAAACCGCGCGTGGAGTTATTGATATGTATGAAAAAGCTGGTTGTGGTGCGAACGAAGATATAAATGTATGTGCTAATCGTTTATTACCTCCTGACACTAGATTTTGGCGACCAATGGTACAAGGATATGTAACTAGTGAATATGGTGACCGAATTCATCCTATATACGGAACTAAAAAGTTTCATTCTGGTATTGATTTAAGTAATTCGGATAAATATAATACTAAAATATATGCAGCTGCTAATGGGAAAGTAGTAGTTATTGGATATACTAGTTCAATGGGTAATTATATTACTATTCATCATAATATTAATGGAAAAAAATACACCTCCCAATATTTACATTTAAAAACAGGTACCATTAAGGTAAAAAAGGGTGATTTAGTAACCAAAGATACGGTATTAGCAATTATGGGTAGCACTGGTAATTCTACTGGTCCTCATCTTCATCTTTCAATTGCTACTGGTTTATATTATAAAGATTATAGTACATATGCTGCTTTTGTTGATCATTTAGTTAATCCTCGTGCTGTAGTTAATTTCCCATCAAATAAAAGTACTTATTGGTATAATCGCATAAACAAATATAATTAATATTAAAATAATGAGGTGAAAAAATGCTAATTAAAGAACAACCATTCATGCCAGTTATTATTGGAGCAGATATTAATGCTTATACAATCGCACGTACTTTTCATGAGGAGTATCAAGTAAAATCAATTGTATTAAGTAAATACTTATGGGGTCCTTCTAATAATAGTAAAATAATTGAAAATATCGTGGAAGAAAGATTAGAAGAAAAAGATGTTTTTATTGAAACGTTAATTACGATTGCTAAAAATAAAAGTAATAAGAAATTAATTCTTTTTGCTTGCGGTGATTGGTATATAAAAATGATTGTCCAAAATAAGAAAAAACTTGCTAAGTATTATATCATTCCATATGTTAGTTATAATTTAATGAAGAAATTAGTGATGAAAGATTCATTTTATCAAATATGTTCCGAATTAGAGATTGATCATCCCGAAACTTTTGTTTATGATGTAAAAGAAAACACTAAATTAGATTTTAATTTTGGTTATCCAGTGGCAGCGAAAGCAGTAGACGGGGTAGCATATCATTATGCTCAATTTCCAGGAAAGAAAAAAGGTTTTAAATTTCATGATCAAAATGAATTAGAAACAATGCTTAATAATTTAAGAACATCTAGTTATGAGGGAAAGTTTTTAATTCAAGATTATATTCCAGGCGCTGATTCTAATATGTATGTTTTAACTTGTTATAGTGATAAAAAAGGGAAAGTAAAATTTTATGCTTTAGGACATGTATTATTAGAAGAACATACACCAGGAGCGATTGGTAATTATGTAGCTATTAAGAATGAAGTAAATGAAGAAATTTTTGCGCAAGCAAAAAGATTTTTAGAGCATGTAAAATATACTGGTTTTTCTAATTTTGATATTAAATATGATCCGCGTGATGGAAAATATAAATTCTTTGAAATTAATACCCGTTTAGGGCGCAGTAATTATTATGTTACTGCTAGTGGTTACAATGTGGCAAAGTTTATTGTTGATGAGTATATTTATGATAAAGAAATAAAACCAATAGTAGCGAAAAAAGAACATTTATTTTTGGCAGTACCAAAGCTTATTTTATTTCGTTATTTACATGATCAAGAGTTAAAAAAACAAGTTAAAATTTTAATTAAAAAGAAACAAGTTAGTCATCCTTTAATTTATAAAAAAGATATGAATTTTAAACGTTACTTTTATATTAAAGCTAGTATGTTAAATCAAATTCGTAAATATTATAAATATTATGAGATTATTAAAGAATCAATTAAAAAAGAGAAGTTTGTTGGGGTAATAGGTGGTTTAGGGCCACTGGCTACAACTTATTTTATGGATTTAGTAATTAATAATACAGATGCTAATAAAGATCAAGATCATGTTAATATGATTGTAATTAACCATGCGACAATTCCTGATCGAACCCAATATTTAATGTATAAAGGGATAGAAAATCCAGCTTTAAAAATGATTGAAGATGCCAAGAAATTAGAGCAAATGGGGGCTAATTTCATTGTTATTCCTTGTAATACTGTTCATGCTTTTTATAAACAAATTAAAGGTAAAGTTAATATTCCGATTATTAATATAATTGAGGAAACAATTCTTTATGCTTTAAAAGAAAATCCGGAATTAAAAAAAGTGTGACTTTTAGCAACTAAAGCTACGGTTGAACATCATTTATATGAAAAAGTAATGAATAAGTATGGAATAAAATGTATTCTTCCGACCGAAGAAGAACAAGTTAAAGTAGATGAATTAATTTATGATGGTATTAAAGCTGGTAAAGAAATTGATATAGAATCATTTCATCAAATTATTGATTCATTAGTAGCACAAGGAGTCGAAAAAATTATTTTAGGGTGTACTGAATTATCAATTATTAATAAAAATGATGAAATAAAAAATGATATTATTATTGATTCCTTAACCGTTTTAGCACTGAAAACCATTTTATTAAGTGGTAAAAATATAAAAGAAACTAATAATGAGGAGTGAAGTAATGAAGAAAACAAAAATTATTTGTACGGTCGGACCACAAACAACTAGTAAAGGTATGTTAGCAGATATGATAAAAGCCGGAATGGATGTAGTAAGAATTAATTTATCCCATGGTGATCATGAATTTGCTGAAAGAATTATTAAAAACATTAGAAATTTAAATAAAGAACTAAAAACTAGTGTTGGTATTTTAATGGATATTAAAGGACCAAAAGTAAGATTAGTTAATTGTAAATATGAAAATATTTATTTAGATAAAGGTAATACTATTACTTTAACTAGCAAACATGGTGCCGATATAAATAAGTTTTTAGTAAGTTATCCTGATTTTATTAATGGCATAAAAGTGGGCGATCAAATCTTATTAGATGATGGTTTAATTGAATTAAAAGTAATTAGTGTAACGGAAACTGATGTTGAATGTGAAGCCTTAAATGGTGGTTCAATTAGAAATAATACTAGTGTTAATATTCCCGGTGTTGATTTAGATCTTGATTTTTTATCAGTAGCAGATAAAAATGATATTGTTTTTGCGGCTAAAAATAATGTTGATTTTATTGCTTTATCCTTTGTTCGAAATGCTAATGATATATTAGATGTTAACGATATGTTAATTGGTTTAAAGAATGAACATATTCAAATTATAGCTAAAATTGAAAATGAAAGTGCGATTGAAGATATTGATAATATAATTAAAGTTAGTGATGGGGTAATGATTGCAAGAGGTGACTTAGGAGTTGAAATACCAATTGAACAAGTACCTGGTATTCAAAAGAAAATTACTAGTAAATGCTTTAAATCAGATAAAATATGTATTGTGGCAACTCAAATGTTATCATCAATGCAAGAAATTCCAATGCCAACTAGAGCAGAAGTTAGTGATGTTGCCAATGCTGTAATTGATAATACTGATGCTGTTATGTTAAGTGGCGAAACCGCCATTGGTAATTATCCGATTAAAACAATTGAAATGATGGCTAAAATAATTACCAATATTGAACAAGAATTAGATTATGAAAAAATATTAGATAGTAAAGAAATAGGTGATAAAGAAGATATTACGACTATTATTGCTTATAATGTGGTTAGTAGTGCTAGTAAGTTAAAAGCAGATGCCATTTTAGTATCAACAATATCTGGTTATACGGCTCGTAAAGTTAGTAATTTTAGACCAATATGTCCAATTATTACCGTTACTCCTAATCAAGAAGTAGCAAGTAGTTTATCTTTAAATTGGGGTGTTAAACCAGTTTTATCACCAATGTTTAATAGTACTGATGAAATAGTTAATAATGCAATTAATACATATAAAGATAAGTTTGAAACTGATGAAGGACGTATTATCATTACTGGTGGGTTTCCAATGAATAAAGAGCGTAATACTAATTTTATAAAAATAGAAGAAATAAAATAAATATATTTATAAAAAATAATATTTAAAAAAGACTTAAAATGGTTTATTTAAAGTCTTTTTTTTGTTATACTTTATATGGAGAGGTAAGGTAGTAATATGCAGGATAAATTAAAGTTATTATTAGAAAAAATAAAGTTAGAGCAAGAATATTATTCTTTTTTTAATGGTGCTAAAATAGAAAAATTAGTTATTAATGATAAGAAAAAAGAATGGATTTTTATTATTAATATTAAAGATACTTTACCAGTAACTATTTATAATCATATAAATGATTTAATGAGACAAGAATTTAACAATTTAAATTATATTAATATTAATTATCAAGTTGAAAATATTAATTATGAATTTCTTAATGAGTATTATATTAATATTATTAATCAATCTAATATAAAGAGTTTAAATAATTTTGTTGATCGTTATATAAAAACTAATGATCATATTATTTTAGAAGTACTTAATAAAATTGAATATGATAAATTAGGTAAATATAAAGAAAAGATTGAGAATGGTTTAAAGCAAGCTGGATTTGATAAAGAATTGAAAATTATTATTAATGAAGAAAAAAGGGAAAAAGTAAAAAATGAAATAAAAGAAGAAACGGTAATAAAAGTAAATAAAAAGCAAGTAAAGAATAATCCAATTATTTATGGTAATGAAATAAAAGCAAGGAAGATTATGGCAATTAATGATATTATTAGTGAATTAGATAATGTTGTAATAGAAGGTTATATTTTTGGGCTAAATTTTTTTGAATCGAATAAAAATAATTATAAAATTATTACGATTAAAATAAGTGATAATACTGATAGTATTTTTGCAAAAATATTTACGCAGAATCAAGATGAATATAATCGTTTAAGTAATGATTTAAAAGAAGGTAATTGGTATCGTTTTCGTGGTTATGTAAAAAATGATCGATATGCTCGTGATTTAGTTATTAACCTTCGTGATGTTATGGTAATTGAGTCAAAAGATGATAAAAGAATTGATGAAGCAGAAGTAAAAAGAGTTGAACTACATACCCATACCTATATGAGTCAAATGGATGGAGTAGTAAGTGTTAATGATTTAATTAAAAGAGCAAAAGATTATGGACATCAAGCAATTGCGATTACTGATCATAATAGTTGTCAAGCATTTCCGGAAGCTTATTATAATGCGAAAGATATAAAAGTTATTTATGGGGTTGAAGTAGGAATGATTGATGACTCTATTGATATTGTTTTAAGAGGTAGTGAAGAAGATATTAATGATAGTACATATGTTGTTTTTGACTTTGAAACAACTGGTTTTAATGCTACGAGTGGCGACTCTATTATTGAAGTAGGAGCTGTAAAATTACATAATGGAAAAATAATTGATCAGTTTCAAGCATTAATTAATCCAGGCGTTACATTAAATGAAACGATAACTAATATTACGGGTATTACTGATGATATGTTAAAAGATAAAGATTCTGAAGATATAGTAATTAATAAATTTAAAGAATGGATTGGCGATTTACCATTAGTTGCTCATAATGCTAAATTTGATGTTTCTTTTTTAGAAAATGCTTATTATAAATATAATTTAGGGGAATTAACTAATCCGATTATTGATACATTAGAGTTAAGTAGGGCTTTAGATTCTAGTTATGGACGTCATAGTTTATCGCATATTGTTAAACGGTATGAAGTTGAATTTGATGAAAATAGTCATCACCGTGCTATATATGATGCTGAAAAAACAGCCCTTGTTTTTGCGAAGATGATTGATAAATTAACTAGTCGTAATATTGAAAAAATTAATAAAATTAATGATTTAGTAGCAAAGGATGAAATTCATAAGTTTGGCAATATTTATCATATTACTTTATTAGCTAAAAATAATATTGGGTTAAAAAATATGTTTAAAATTGTATCGTTAATGAATACCAAATATTTATCAAAAACACCAAGAATTTTAAGAAGTGAAATTATTAATCATCGGGAAGGTATCTTAATTGGTAGTAGTTGTTATAACGGAGAAGTATTTACTTTAGCAAGAAGTAAAACTGATGATGAGATGAGTAATATTATGCAGTTTTATGATTATATTGAAGTACAACCATTAAATATTTATAGTCCGTTAATTCAAAGAAAAGATTTTGCTAATGATGAGGAATTAAAAGAGCATGTTAAGAAGATTATTCGGATTGCAAAAAATAATAATAAATTAGTAGTAGCAACTGGTGATGTTCATCATTTAGATGAAAAAGATAAAATATATCGGGAAATATTTATTAATCAAAAAGTTCCTGGTGGGGGACGTCATCCTTTAAATCGGGAAAATATTAAAAATATTCCTAGTCAACATTTTTTAACTACTAATGAAATGTTAAATGCTTTTTCTTTTTTAGATCAAGACCTTGCATATGAAATGGTGGTTACTAATTCTAATAAAATCGCCGATATGATTGATAAAGTACAAATTATTAAAGATAAATTATACACGCCTAAAATGGCTGATTCCGATAAAATAGTTACTGATATGGTTTATACTAAGGCCAAATTAGTTTATGGGGATGAATTACCAGAAATTGTACAAAAGCGAATTGATGAAGAATTAAATAGTATTATTAGTAATGGGTTTGATGTGATTTATTTAATTGCTCAAAAACTAGTTAAAAAGTCAAATGATGATGGCTATATTGTTGGTAGTAGAGGATCAGTTGGTTCTTCTTTTGCGGCAACGATGATGGGAATTACGGAAGTTAATCCTTTACCACCGCATTATGTTTGTTTAAAATGTAAAAAATCAATTTTTGAAGTTGATGGCGTTTCATTAGGGTCAAACTATTCTAGTGGCTATGATTTACCAGATAAAGTATGTACTTGTGGTACAAAAATGCAAAAAGAAGGACAAGATATGCCATTTGCAACATTCCTTGGGTTTAAGGGTGATAAAGTTCCTGATATAGATTTGAATTTCTCTGGTGAATATCAAGCGAAAGCTCATAATTATACCAAGCAATTATTTGGTGAGGGTAATGTTTACCGTGCTGGCACAATTGGAACAGTAGCGAGTAAAACCGCTTTTGGTTTTGTTAAAGGATATATGGAAGATAAACATAAATCATTACGAATGGCTGAACAAGACCGTCTTGCTATTGGTTGTACTGGCGTAAAACGTACAACTGGTCAACATCCAGGTGGTATTATTGTTATTCCTGATTATATGGATATTTTTGATTTTACTCCTTATCAATATCCAGCTGATGATATTAATGCTAGTTGGTATACTACTCATTTTGATTTTCATGCGATTCATGATAATGTTTTAAAATTAGATATTCTTGGGCATGATGATCCTACTGCTTTAAAAATGTTACAAGATTTAACAAAGATTGATATTTTAACGATTCCCTTTGATGATAAAAAAGTATTAAGTTTGTTTTCAAAACCAGATGTATTGAATGTTACAAAAGAACAAATTATGTGTGAAACTGGTACTTTAGGGGTTCCTGAATTTGGAACGCGGTTTGTTATTGATATGCTTAATGATACAAAACCAAATACTTTTGCGGAATTAGTTAAAATATCTGGTTTATCACATGGAACTGATGTTTGGTTGGGAAATGCCCAGGATTTAATTAGACATGATATATGTGCTTTTAAAGATGTCATTGGGTGTCGTGATGATATTATGACTTATTTAATGTACCATGGTTTAGAGCCGATTGATGCTTTTAATATTATGGAATTTGTTCGTAAAGGTAAACCAAGTAAAGATCCTAAAAAATGGTAAAAGTTTGTTCAATTAATGGAAGAAAAGAAGATTCCTGATTGGTATATTGAATCTTGTCAAAAAATTAAATATATGTTTCCCAAAGCACATGCTACTGCTTATGTAATGATGGCATTTAGAGTAGCCTGGTTTAAAGTATATTATCCAATATATTATTATGCCGTTTATTTTAGTGTCCGTATTACTGATTATGATATTGATACAATGTTAGGTGGTTATTCTAAAATAAAAGAAAAAATAATAGAAATAAATAATAAAGGGTATGAAAAAAGTAATAAAGAAATAGCAATTTTAGATGGGTTAGAAAGTGCTTTAGAAATGGCAGCTCGTGGTTTTAAATTTGGATCTATTGATTTATATAAATCAGATGCTACTAACTTTTTAATCGATGAAGATGAAAAAACATTAATTCCACCATTTCGAACCATTGATGGTTTAGGTGATATAGTTGCTAAAAAAATTGTAAAAGAGCGGATGAAAGGGGCTTTTGTTAGTATTGAAGATTTACAAAGCCGCGGAAAAGTATCACAAACTATTATTGATAAAATGCGAATAATGGGAGTATTAGATGGTTTACCAGAATCAAGTCAGTTAAGTTTGTTTGATTTATAAAGATTGAAAAACAATCAAAAAGTGTGGTATAATTTTGATGTCTTTTAAATAAGACAATATTATGTGAGTGGTGATAAAATGAAATTGATTAAATTAGGATTAACAGTTTTGATCATAATGGTTATTTCTTTTTTGTTAATTGTTGGTTTAGATTTTGAAACTATGTTTGCCAAAGAAAATCCAAAAGAATTATATCAAGTATATTTAGATGGTAATAAAATTGGTGTTATTGAGTCAAAAGAAGCATTAGAAAATTATATTAATGAAAAACAACAAGAAGTAAAAAATAAATATGGTGTTTCTTATGTTTATCCACCAAAAAATTTACATATTCAAAAATATATTAGTTATAATGATAAAATTGTTAATGAAGATGTAATATATGAAATTATTAAAGAAAAAAATCCTTTTACAATTAAAGGATATGTTGTTACTATTAATGGTGAAAAACCAAAAACCATTAAAATTTTAGACCGTGATTTATTTATTGATGCAGTTAATACTACTATTGAAGCTTTTGTACCGAAAGAAAAATATCAACAGTTTATAAATGAAACACAAGAAGAAATAAAAACGATTGGTAATTTAATTGAAGATATATATATTAAAGAAAAAATTACTATTAAAGAAGATTATATTGATGTTGATGATAATATTTTAACTGATAAAGATGAATTATCTAAATATCTTTTGTTTGGTACGCTTGAACAACAAAAACAATATATTGTTCAAGAAGGTGACACCATTGAAAATGTTGCGTTTAATAATAATTTAGGGACAGGAGAATTTTTATTAGTTAACCCTGATATATCTAGTGAAAATACTCTTTTATCATTAGGACAAACAGTTACTGTAGGTGCAATTGATCCGTTATTTAATGTGGTAGTAGAAGAACATGTGGTAGAAGATAAAGTACAGCAATATAAAACGGAAGTTGTGTATAATCCAACTTTGGCATATGGTCGTTCGATTGTAAAACGTAAAGGTGTTAATGGTACTGAGCGAGTAGTACAAAAACTAAAAAAAGAAAATGGTCAAATACTTAATGCCTTAGTAATAAATACCGAAGTAATTAAGCCAGCGGTTGATGAGATTATTGAGCGCGGTACTAAATATAATATTGGTAATGTTATCATTAGTAGCGATGGAAAATGGGCATGGCCAACAAAAACGCCATATATTATTACTAGTAGTTATAGTTGGCGTAGGCATCCAATTACAACAAAACGACAATTCCATGCGGCTATTGATATTTCCGGCACTGGTCAAGGTTCGCCAATCTTTGCGGCTAGGGAAGGCACTATATTTAAAGTTGGGTATAATAGTTCGTTAGGAAATAATATTATAATTAAACATGATAATAATTATTATACTCTTTATGCTCATTTATCAAGAACTAATGTAAAATTTGGTGCTCATGTTAGTCAGGGACAAGTAATTGGTGGTATGGGTAAAACTGGATCAGTAACTGGTACCCATTTACACTTTGCGGTTTGGATTGGTGAGCCCTATAGTTCAGGTTCAGCTCATATTAATCCAATGCTATTATATAAATAACAAATATTAAATTAAGTTTAAAATATTCCTATTTTTAGTAGGAATATTTTTATTTTGTAAAATTTTAAAAAAGTTACTAAAAAGACTTTACAAGATATTTAAAATATAGTATCATTGTGGTAGACAGTGGCAACAAGTGGTGGAAAGTGGGGGATAATATGTTTATAGGTGAATACCATCACAACATTGATGATAAAGGCCGATTAATTATTCCATCGAAATTTAGATATGAATTAGGCGAAAAATTTATTATTACTAAAGGATTAGATGGTTGCTTGTTTGTTTATCCAAAAAACGAATGGGAATCAATCATATCTAAATTAAAAGTTCTACCATTTACCAAAAAAGATGCTCGAACTTTTATGCGTTTTTTTATCTCTAGTGCCACTGAATGTGAATTCGACAAGCAAGGTCGAATAAATATTACCTCTCCATTAGCGGCTTACGCCGATCTTACCAAAGAATGTGTAGTGATCGGCGTAAACGACCGCTTAGAAATATGGTCGAAAGAAAAATTTGATGAATTCTTTGCCCATAATGAGGAAAGTTTATCTGATATTGCTGATAATTTGTTTGATATAGGAGTTTAAAATGCATGTTAGTGTATTATTAAACGAAACCATTAATAATTTAAATATTAAAGAAGATTCAATCTATGTAGATTTAACTTTAGGGTATGCTGGTCACAGTAGGGAAGTCTTGAAAAGAATTAATAAGGGGTTCTTATTCGCCTTTGACCAGGACCCAGTTGCTGTTAAATATAGTGAACAACAGTTAAAGTTAATATCAAATCGTTTTCAAATAATAAAGCAAAATTTTCGTTATTTTAAGGAGGAACTAAAAAAACATAATATTAGTAAAGTAGATGGGATCATATTTGATTTAGGAGTATCAAGTCCTCAATTAGACAATCCCGAAAGAGGATTTAGTTATCATCAAGATGCAAGACTTGATATGCGAATGGATCCTAATAATAAGATATCAGCATATG
>JAQUEG010000004.1:0-1802 GCA_028685275.1 Bacilli bacterium | reverse complement strand
TACCGCTATGGTAAAGAAAAGTATTCTAAAGCAATTGCTAAAAAAATAGTAAAAGAACGTACAACTAAACCAATTGCAACTACTTTACAATTAGTAGAAATAATTAAAATGGCAGTGCCTTATAAATATAAAAGAGATAAACATCCAGCACCAAAAGTATTTCAAGCGATTAGAATTGAAGTTAATAATGAATTAGAAAATTTTGAAAAAGCACTGATTGATGCAATTGAAATATTAAATCCAAAAGGACGTATTTGTGTAATTACTTTTCATTCATTAGAAGATAAAATATGTAAACATATATTTAAACAATATAGTGAAGTTTCAAATGTAGTAAAAGGGTTACCAACAATACCAAAAGAATTTGAACCACAATTAAAAATAATTGGTAAATTTAAACCAAGTAAAACTGAAATTGAAAATAATTATCGTGCTCGTTCCGCAACATTACGAGTAGCAGAAAAGTTATAATAGGAGGATATTATGGCTAAAAATAATAAGAGATTAAGATTATTAAAAATTGAGAAAAAAATGATTAAATTTTTTCTTATTATGATTCTTCTTTTTCCAGTTATATCTGTCTTTAGTAAAGCTACTTTAGCCAATATTAATATCGAAGTAGAAAAATTAAGAAAAGCAATTAAAATACAAGAAAATCGTAATCAAAGTTTAGTAATGAAAGTAAATGAATTAAAATCATTTGAAAATATTAGATTAGCAGTTGAACGAGAAGGATTAGTATATAATAGTAATAATATTAGAGTAATTACCAAAGATTAAGAGGTGTAATATGAAAGCAAAAAGAAATAAACCTATTCGCATTAAGTTGAGTAAGTTATTAATTATTTCCTCTGTTTTTTTATTTGTGATAATTATTATTCAATTAATAAAATTATCTACATATGAAGAAATTAATGGAGTTAATTTACAAAAATTTGCTAATAATCGTAATACTCAAAAAGAAATATTAGTTGCTAATCGGGGTACAATTTATAATGCTAATAATGAACCATTAGCGCAAACGGTAAATTCTTATACTGTTATTGCTTATCTTGATTCAAAACGAAGTGATGGTTATTCCAAACCACAACATGTTATTGATAAAGAAGGAACTGCTGAAGCCTTAGCACCCCTAATCAATATGACCTCAGAAACAATTTTAAACTTATTAAAACGACCTAATTTATACCAAATAGAATTAGGACCTGGTGGTAAAGAAATTACTGAATTAACAAAGGAAGCAATTGAGCAATTACAATTACCAGGAATCGATTTTATTAAGTCTTATAAAAGATATTATCCTAATAATGATTTTTTATCATATACATTAGGTTATGTACAAAAATATGATGAAATTTTAGTTGGGGAAATGGGACTCGAATTATATTATAATGATTATTTAAAAGGGAAAAATGGATATTTAACGTATCAAAAAGATTTAAATGGTTATCGTATTCCTAATACTCCAGAAATAAAAGAAGATGAAGTTGATGGCATGGATATATATTTAACAGTTGATAATAATATTCAAATGTTTGTGGAAAGAATTACAAAGAATACTTATGATAAATATCATCCAGAATGGATGTTAATGATAGTAGCAGATGCGAAAACTGGTAAAATACTAGGCACTACTTCTACACCTTCTTTTAATCCTAATAAAAGGGATATGAAATCATATTTAAATCCACTAGTATCATATGCATATGAACCAGGTTCAACGATGAAAATATTTACTTATATGGCAGCATTGGAAAAGGGTACTTATCAAGGAGAGAATACTTTTTTATCTGGTAATAAAA
>JAQUEG010000110.1 GCA_028685275.1 Bacilli bacterium | reverse complement strand
CAATTTCATTAATTGCTTGCTTTAAAGCCGCAATTGTTTCATTGGCATCAACAATTAATCCTTTTTTAATTCCTTTAGAAGGAACAGTAGTAAATGCTAGCACATTTAGCTTGCCTTTATATATTTCCGCGACGAGCATTTTAATTGAATCGGAACCAATATCAATACTTGTATATATTTTCTTCATCGTTCATACTCCTCATCATCTAAATATAATTATACTATAAATAATAGAAATGATAAAGATTTAATCGAAAATTTCAAAATAGTTTCCTGCATCTAAATATAAAATACCATTTTTATCACCTAATTGAGATAAAATGCTGTTATATTGATTGATTTTTTCAAAAGTATATAACGTAACATACACATAGTTACCATCATCCATTGTTAATAAAAATCTTTCTTCATCAACATCATTTGGTTTATACTGTATTTCCGAAATTTTAATTCGCATATCATTATTAATTAACGTCATTTTTTGACAAAAAATATCATAAACCGTATCTGGAACATAATTAATTAAAGTTGGAACATGATTTATTCTTATATCAAAAGAAATAGTTGATTGATCTCCTAAAACAATTTTTTCTTTCGTTAAATCGAAAAATAATTTAGGTTGTTCCGTAATATAAATATAAACTTTTCCTAACCACTTTTTTTGTACTTTTACCTCTTTAATATGAGGGTTTTTTAATAATCTTTTTCTAATCGTACTTCCTAGAGTTAAAAAGAAACTAGGATAATTATCAATTTTAGCGTCGTCTAAAACAGTTTGATCATTAATAATTTGTCTAAAAAAAGGTGTATCAGGTATTACAAAAATATTTTTTATTGGGAATGTTAAAAGGTAATAACCACCATAAAAAAATAAATATAATATTAATAATATTAATAAAAATTTAACTATATTTAATTTTTTACGTTTAACCCTAACTGTTTTTCCCATAATCATTACTCCCAATTAACAAATTCTTGTTCGATTATTAAATCCACTCCCGTTTCTTTTTTCACTTTTTCTTTTACTTCTAAAATTAAATCATGAACATCAGTAGCAGTAGCATTACCAACATTAACAATAAAGTTAGCATGTTTAGGACTAACTAAAGCACCACCTTTTTGATACCCCTTCAAATCACAAACTTCAATTAAACGGCCGGCAAAATCATCTATTGGATTTCGAAACACACTGCCAGCACTAGGATACTCTAATGGTTGCGATATTAATCTTTTTTGCTTACGTTCTTCTACTAAAGCCATTATTTTCTTTTTATCTCCTTGTTTTAACACAATCGTTGCTTCTAAACAAATGTAATCAGGATTTTTTTGTAAAAATGATGAACGATAATGAAAATCAAGATCTTTGTTATATAATTCTTTTATTTGTAAATCAGGAGTTAAAACTTTTATACTGCTAACAATATAACCCATATCTGATTTATAAGCACCCGCATTCATAAAAACGGCACCTCCAATAGTGCCAGGAATACCAGTCGCAAACTCTAAACCACTTAATCCTAATTTAGACATTTCGCAAGCTAATTTTTTTAAATTATAACCTGCTCCTACTGTAATTACAGTATTATCACGATTTACATGATTAAATTTATCTAACTTAATAATAACTCCATCATAATTATTATCACTAAAAATAACATTAGAGCCATTACCTAAAACTTTATATTTAATATTATATTGACGTAATAATTGAATTAAATTAATTAATTTTAAAACATCATCTGGATATATTAATAAAGTGACATTTCCACCAACTTTATAACTTGTATAATTAGCTATTTTAACCTCTTCAATCACTTTACCAAATTTATGTTTTTTTATTTCTTTGATTATATTAAAATCCATTATTTGCTCCCATCTATTAAATTCCTAGCTAAATCATATATCTTAGTTGCACTCTCTTTAATTATTAAACGATTAAGATTATTTTTGATATTATCATACTTATCTTTATTTTGCAAGATAGCATCTACTTGACGCACTATAATATCGCCTTTTAAATCTTTTTCTTCAATTAATAAAGCTGCTTCTCGATTAACTAATTCTAAAGCATTTTTTAATTGGTGATCATTCACCACATAAGGACTAGGAATAAAAATAGTGGGAATATTAAGCGCAATAATTTGACTAATAGTCGTTGCCCCTGCTCTTGATACCATTAAATCAGTAACTTTCATTAACGAATTAAATTCATCAACATAAGAAACGATTTTTATATTAGATGCTAATTTTAAATCTTTAAAATCATCATAATATTCTTTACCAGTAATAAATAATACTTCGTATTCTTTATTATTAAATAATTGTAACATTTTTTGCATTTTAGTATTAATTGCCGTTGAACCTAATGAACCCATAACAATTACGACTAATTTTTTGTTTTTAGTTAATCCTAATTTTGTTTTATCCATTTTAGGTGCTTCTAAAGCATATTCACTACAAGGATTACCAGTAAAAACAACTTTCTTTTCATTTGGTACATAATTAAGCATTTCGGGAAAAGAAATCGCCATTTTATCAACATATCGAATTAAAAAACGATTAGCTAAACCAAGAATACTATTTTGTTCATGAATTAAAGTTGGATATCCTAGTTTCATAGCCGCATATAAAACTGGACCTGAAATATAACCACCAAAACCAATTACAATATCAGGATCAAATTCTTTAATAATTTGTTTTGCTTCTTTTATAGCTTTAAAAAAATAACTAAGTGTTTTTATATTTTTTAAAGTTAACTTTCTTTTAAAACCAATAATAGTCAAAGGAACATATTTAATCCCATAGTTAGGAATAATATCTTTTTCCATTCGATTATGGGTTCCAATAAATAAAAATTCACTATCTGGTTCTTTTTCTTTAATCTTATTAATTATTGCAATAGCAGGATAAATATGACCACCTGTACCACCAGCACTAATAATAATGCGCATAACATCACTCCTTATTACATTATATCATGGAAAAATATACTTATGAAATAATAATCAACTTATAAATATTTACTTTTTTATCACCATATTTTTTACTCTTTATTAATTTTAATTTATCATACTCATTATTTAATGCTTCATTGCTAAATTCACATATTACATAACCATTATCATTAAGTAAATTATTAGTAACAATATATTCTAAAATAGTATTAAGATAATTACTTTGATAAGGAGGATCTAAAAAAATTAAATCGAATTTAATTTTTTCTCTAATAAAATATTCTAGCGCTACGTAATAATCTTTTTGCATAATAATACTTTTATCAATAATCCCTAATTCATTAATATTACTTTTAATATTCTTAATTGCTTCTAAATTATGATCAACAAAATATACTTGTTTTGCACCATTACTAATAGCTTCAATGCCTAAAGAACCTGATCCGGCAAATAAATCAAGAATAACAGCATCTTTTATCTGATTATTAATCATCGCAAATAATGATTCTTTAATGCGATCAATTGTCGGGCGAATCCCTATTATTTTATAT
>JAQUEG010000109.1 GCA_028685275.1 Bacilli bacterium | reverse complement strand
CTCGTAACGTTAGTTCTATTTTTGGGGAACAAGCTTTAAATAAAACCCTTTGGGCAGGGTTAATTGGAATAGCTGTTATTCTCATTTTCATGACCCTTATTTATCACTTTGCGGGTTTAATTTCAGGAATCGGTATTATTTTCTATATCTTCCTTGTTTTTCTTATCTTCTGGTTAATTGGTGGGGTTTTAACCTTACCAGGAATTGCCTCTTTAGTATTAGGAATTGGGATGGCAGTTGATGCTTGTGTTATTAGTTTTGAACAAATAAAAGAAGAATTAAAAAAGGGTAGATCTTTTATAGCGGCACATAAAGAAGGTTATCAAAGATCATTGTCAGCGATCATTGACGCTAATATAACAACTTTAATTGTAGCGATTATTATGTTTATCTTTGGCGAAAGTAGTGTTAAAGGGTTTGCTACTATGTTAATTATTAATATTATTGTAACTATTGTTATAATGGTATTTATTATTAAATATTTATTAAAGTTATTTATTAATACTAAGTATTTTAATGAAAAACCAAGATTATTTATTAATCTAAAAAAAGATAATATTAATAAAATAAATAACTATAAAGAAAAGAAACAAACAATCAAATTTAATTTCTTTAAACATTTTCGCTTATGTTATATTGGTTCTTTAATAATTATTATTATTAGTATTATCTTTTATTTTCAACAAGGATTTAATCTAAGTGTTGATTATAAAGGTGGTACTTATATAACTTTAATTAGTAAAGATAGTATTAACATTAATACTATTAAAAAAGATATTACTGAATTTAATTATCAATATAATGATATCCATCATATAAATAATAAGAATACTGTTTATATTAAATTAGATAATGTTTTAAATAAAGATCAACTTAATCAATTAGAAGATCATTTAGAAACTAAATATAAAGCTGAAAGTGAAACCGGAATTATTTCTAATATTGTGAAAAAAGAATTAACTAAGAATGCTATTTATTCAATCATTTTAGCAGCAATTGGAATGGTTATATATGTAACTATTAGATTTAAGTTTAGTTTTGCCTTAGCAGCCTTAATTCCATTATTACATGATGCTTTATTAGTACTAGCTATATTTACTATATTCCGTTTAGAAATAGCAGTTATATTTATTGCCGCAATATTAACTATTGTTGGTTATTCAATTAATGATACCGTTGTTATTTTTGATCGAATTCGAGAAAATATTAAAAATAACGAAAAAGAAACCAAACAATTACCATTAAAAGATATTATTAATTCTAGTTTAAATAATACTATTAATAGAACTTTAAATACAACAATTACAACCATGCTACCAATAATTGCTTTAATATCGTTTGGTTCGTTTGCCATGCTTAATTTCAATATTGCTATTATACTAGGACTTATTATTGGCACTTATTCATCTATCTTTTTAGCAAGTCAAATATGGTATCATATTGAAACTAGTAAATTTGGTACTAAATTTAATACAGAAATTGAAGATGAATTAGATGAAATAGAAATATCAGGAATTAATAAATAAACAAGGAGTGAAAAGATGACTAATGAAAATAATAAAATTACTTTTGCTGATTTATTAAAACGAATAGAATCGTATCTCGAAAACGATAAGGAGATAGAAGTAATTAAACAAGCATATGAATATGCTAATAATAAACATACTGGTCAAAAACGTTTAGATGGTAGTGATTTTATTGAACACCCTCTTAATGTTGCCTATATTATGACTGATTTATCAGCCGATTATACTACTATTGCTACTGCTTTATTACATGAAATTATTGACGAAGGTAATACCCCTACAACAGAAATAAAGAATAAATTTGGTGAAGAAATTGCTAAATTAGTAGATAGTATTACTAAAATTAATCGTCTATCATTTTCTGCTGAAAGTGAATGGACAATTATTTATTATCGAAAAATTTTAGTTGGTTTATGTGAAGATGTACGGGTAATATTTATCAAATTAGGAGATCGTTTACATAATATGCGAACATTATGGGCGATACCAGAACATAAACAAAAAGAAAAAGCAAAAGAAACAATGGAAATCCTAGCTCCGATTGCGCATCATTTAGGTATTTATAATATAAAAAGTGAATTAGAGGATTTATCTCTTCGCTATTATAAACCAGATATTTATTTAGATATTGTTAAAACATTAAACAATACTAAATTAGAACGAGAAAAAGCGATTGAAGAAATGAAATTAAAGATTTCCGAAATGTTACATGATAATAACATTAATCATGAAATTAAAGGACGTTCTAAAAGTATTTTTAGTATTTATCAAAAATTACAAAAAGGGAAAAAGTTTAAAGAAATATATGATATTCTTGCTCTTCGTGTTTATGTTGAAACAGAACAAAATTGTTATTTAGCGTTAGGTTTAATACATTCTAAATTTAAACCATTACCAAAACGATTTAAAGATTATGTAGCAATGCCAAAAGAAAATATGTATCAATCATTACATACAACTATTTTTGGGATAGATGGTCATTTATTTGAAATTCAAATCAGAACATACGAAATGGATCAAATAGCTGAATACGGTATTGCATCACATTGGTCATATAAGGATAAAGGTAATAATAAATTAAAAGGAGTAATGGAACAAAAACTAGAAATGTTTCGTTCTTTAATTGATTTAAATAACGAAGAACGTAATCCAGAAGAATTTGTTAGAAATGTTGAAAGCGAAGTCTTAAACGATAATATTTATTTATTTACCCCTAAAGGTGATGTAATTGAATTACCAGTTGGTAGTACGCCTATTGATTTTGCATACCGTGTCCATACCGAAGTCGGTGAAAAAATGATTGGTGCGATAGTTAATGATAATATTGTCCCTCTTGATTACCAATTACAAGATGGAGATATTGTCAAAGTTAATACTAATAAAAACGCTAAAGGACCAAGCCATGAATGGATAAACATTGCTAAAACAGCACAAGCAAAAACTAAAATTAAAAACTTTTTTAGTCGTATTGATAAAGATGAAACAATTAAAAAAGGAGAAGAAACATTATTAAAGGAATTACGAAAACAAAATAAAACCTTTAATGAATTTCTTTCTGACGAAAATCTTGATATTATTTTAGAAGAATTAAATCTTGATCATATTAATGACATTTATTATGCAATTGGTAGTAATAAGTATACAGCTAATAATATAATTAATATTATTTATAAAGAAAATAAAACTAAAGAAAATATTATATTAGATAAATTAAAAAGTAATACAATTAAGTCAATTGCGATTAAAAACGATGTCTTAGTCGAAGGAATTGATGAAGTGAAAATTACACTTGCTAATTGTTGCGGTCCCATTAAAGGAGATAATATTATTGGTTATATTACTAAGGGAAAAGGAATTACCGTATAATTAAAGGAGCCATGGAACCCACTGCAAGTCCTAAAATAAATAGGGTTGCCATATTGAAGTTTGGATACAAAAAACTCATAATTAACTGAATAGTTAAGAAAATAGAGATTTTATTTCTACT
>JAQUEG010000108.1 GCA_028685275.1 Bacilli bacterium | reverse complement strand
ATAGCCCTTTTTATAATCTTTTTAGTATTTTTTATAATATATATTGCAAAAAAGTTAAAGGGAGATAATGGGAATATTTCTAAATATGTTGAATTATACTAAAGTATAATATTAAACAAATTGGTTGGAAAAAATATAGAAGAAATGAATGTCATTGACATAGATGTTAACAATAATGAAAAACTAAATGGAATAGAAAGTTATAAAAATCCCGGTTTTTATAAAAAAGTAAATTATGACTATGTTCATTGTGATTTATATGTTTCAGGGAAAATACATAGTCATGACATTAAATTAGTACATATTAATCATGGTGATATTCACCTATCTGCCGACACCGAAGATAATAGCGTTCGAATATATCATCAAGATAAGTTCATTGGTTTTTGTTTAGAAATAGAATTAAAAAAGAATCTTGATTATTCTCTATTTTTAGTTAGAAAAAAAGTTTTTTCATTTAAACGGTTTAATTTTGGAGGAATTATTAGTAAAAATAAGTATATTAAAGCACAAATTGATTCAAAAGAATTTAACAAGAGTTTTGCTATATACTCAACTATCACTAATATAAGTGATACATTAAATGTAGAGTTCTTAAGTAAATATAGTAAAATTGCTAACAATTCACTAATGACACAAATGAGTATATTAAATGGAAAATTATATATAATATTTAAAATTAAAAATCGCTTTTTAAAATTAATTAATTTTAGGTTTTATATCTATAACTTCATTTTTATTGACAACAATTTCATATTTATTATTTTCAATGTAATTAAAATTATGCATAACAACGATTTTGTATTTTTTGTTGTCTTCATCTACAAAAGTCAACCGATAGCCACTAGGGAAACCGTAGTTTTTATCTGTTAAATTTTGAACAATATCATTAAATGAAACTATTGTAATTAAGGTAGAGCAAGAACTTATTTGCTGTAAAGTTGCATATAAATTTTTAATGTTATTACCAAATTTAACATATTCATTTTCAACTTTAAGATTGCCATCAGACAACACCTTGGTTTTAATTTTTTTGTTATTTAAGAATAATACTGCAGAATAACCAATTGCTGCAAAAAGTGTTGCCATAAGCCCCATACTAGCAAAATGTAATGTTCCCTCTTTAGTAATTATTATCATTATTATTGAAATAATAAATAATAGTATCATCCCAACAAATATGTTTTTATATATTTTAGGATAGCTATATTTAATTGCTAGAGGTACTATATATTCTTTATCAAATTTACATTTTTTAATTATATTGCTTTTGAATTCTTCAAATTCATTGCGATTAAATTCCATTTCGTCAAAAATCACTTTATTATTATTTGTTGTTAAATACCAATATATATATTCTGCACTAAAATCAGAATACCTAATAGCACCTTTTATAATTAATTCACTTATTCCAAACCCTTTTATATCTGTATAATTAGCATTGAATTTTTCACCGTTAGTATTTTCAAATTCGACATTATTATCATTATAATTAATAGTATAATTTTTTCCACTCATCGTCATTTTAGTTATCTCCTTTATTTTCCCTTTTCCTTATTTAAAGATTTGTATAAATACAACAGTTATTGACGATATTGCCACTAGTGCTGAATATACTTCTGCAACAGCCATAATTTTTTTATGATTTATTCTTCTTGCCATTTCTGCAACAACTAACGAAGAAATAGCAAAAACAAGATTAATAATAGAAACCATCACTCTATCCTCTATTAATTGCGTAACCAAAATTGGTGTAGCAGCTAATATTAAAGCAACAATCCATAACTTATCTTTTATCATAAAATACACACTCCTTCTATTATTGATTATAGCATATATAGTTATATTGAACAACATTTTTACAATAGGTTATCGGTTTTAGTTGTAAATTGCTGTTAATTAAATAAAAAATCCCCAACCGCTTTCCCCACACCCCTTGCGTTTGTGGATTTTTTCTTCTTTCAAAACAGAATATATCTAAATATAAATGATTGATCTTAAAAGTATGAGTTAAGCGGCGAAGCCACTGCTATTTTTCAATTTTAGCATCTAAAATTGAAAATATTTTAAGACTAGTCTTAAAATATATGCCATTCCTTCTTGAAATTGTTAAAGCCAAAGACTTTTGCAAATACTAATTAAATTATAACAATAAATCAGTCGAAAATCCACGTTTTTATTAATTTATAAATATATACATGAATTATCTTTTGAATTTCCGTTTTTTGATTTAACCGGAAATTAGTCTAAGAAGTAATTTTGTTATATAATTTAATTGTTTCCTGCTGAAAGGAGTTTATATTATGAAAAGATGGAAACAATTTACCTTTGAACAAAGAAAATCTATTAGAAACGGACTTTCAAAAAAATTAAAATTAATTGAAATCGCTGAAATTATTGGATTTGACCCTACTGCAATTTCTAAAGAAATTAAACGCAATAGAATTCTACATTACAAGTCTGCAACTAATGAACCTTGTAAATTTATTAAACGTTATCCTTATTGTTGTAATGCTTGTAATAAAAGATATGGTAGATGTTTTCTTACTCAATATTTATATGAACCTAATAAAGCTCAAAAAATGGCTGAAGCAAAGTTAATTAATAGTAGACGAGGTATTGATATGACCGAAGTAGAATTTATCACTCTTGATAATACTATTAAACAAGGCGTTGATAATGGCCATTCTATTTACCACACTGTTAAAAATAATCCTCATCTTAAGATTTCTGTTCCTACTATTTATCGTTATATTGATAAAGGTCTTCTTAAAATCAAAAAAATAGACCTGCCCTATGCTGTAACTTATAAAAAACGAAAGAAAAAATCTCAATATGAATATAACGAAAACAAAAACATTGATCGGACTGGTAGAACTTATCTTGATTTTTTAAAATTTATGTTCGATAATCCTAATTGCTTATATGTTCAAATGGATTTTTTAGGTCATGTACAAACTGATAATAAAAAAATTTTTACAATGACAATTCCACATCTCCATTTTGTTATGCTTTTTATCTTTAAAAAACCTACTGCTGATAAAATTGTTACATTTTTCAATGTTATAGAAAAGCAAATAGGAAATCAAATGTTTACTAAAATTTTTACATGTGTTCTTACTGACCGCGACCCTTGCTTTGCTTCTTTTTATGAATTGGAAAAATCTACGATATCTAACAATCTTAGAACTAAAATGTTTTATTGCGATCCTAATGCTTCATGTCAAAAAGCTAATGTTGAACAAATGAATAAACAACTTCGTAAATTCTTTCCTAGGAAAAAATCAATTGGTCATCTTACACAAGAAGATGTAAATAAAGTCGCATCTATTATTAATTCCACTAGAGTGGCTTCTTTGTCTGGGTTTACTCCAAATGAAGCCTTAATAAACTTACTTGGAGTAGAAACTTTAAAAAAACTCAATAACATTATATTATAAATATTATTTTTTGTATACAAAGCAGGAAACACAAAAACGGAAATAAGTTTAATAAACGGAAATAACCGTTAGTTTTCAGCGTGTCCAAA
>JAQUEG010000107.1:3174-3579 GCA_028685275.1 Bacilli bacterium | reverse complement strand
TTTAGCTAGAATTTGTATTCAAAATGTATGTACAGAAGAAACGCGTGTTATTATGTTAGATATTTTTGATCGTGAACAAAAAACAATATTAGCATTCGAACCAATTTTTAATTTTGATAAAACTATCAAATATAAACCAATTAAAAATTTTATGGATTTTGTTAATAAATTTGGTTCAATTAGATATACTATTGCTGATAAACGATATAATGGTAGTATTAAAAATAAAACACCAATTAATAATATAGGTTCAATGAATTATTTTGAAGTAACTAATAAATTGAATAATGCTACCAAAATTGATTTAGTGTTTAATATCCGAAATAAAGAATATATATATAATATTAAGTAATAATGTAATTACCACTTTACTAGGAGGAATTAATGGAAAAAATTTTATGGGGT
>JAQUEG010000107.1:0-3164 GCA_028685275.1 Bacilli bacterium | reverse complement strand
AATTTCGTTTTAAGGATATGTTGATTAATTTAGTAAGAAAAAATAACAATAAAGGCATTACTCCTTTGGAAACATTAAATATTGCGCTTGCTTCACGAATTGGTGTTGGTTCTTTAGCGGGTGTTTCATTAGCAATATATTATGGCGGTATTGGTAGTATTTTTTGGATGTGGGTAAGTGCTATTATTTGTTCTGCCAATGCTTTTTGTGAATCAGTATTAGGTTCAAAATATCAAAAAAAAGATAAAGATGATATTTATACAGGGGGTCCTTCTTATTATATTGAGGGGGGCTTAGGTAATAAACCATTAGCTTTAATATATGCTATTATTGTTACATTAGCATATATAGTGGGGTTTTTAACTATTCAAGCAAATACAATTGTTAAATCAATTACTGAAGTATATAATATCAAACCTTATATTATTGCTTTAATTATAATTATATTATTATTTTTAATTATTGTTAGAGGAGTAAAAGGAATTGCCAAAGCTACTAGTAAAATTGTTCCAATTATGAGTATTAGTTATATCTTTATAACATTATTTATTGTTATAAGTAATATAAAAATAATGCCCTCAATTTTAATTAATATCGTAGAAAATGCTTTCAATTTTAAATCCGTTATTATTGGTTTTATTCCGACTCTTATTATTGGCATTCAGCGTGGATTATTTTCAAATGAAGCAGGAATAGGTAGTGGGGCCATTGCGGCAGCGACTACTAATGTTGATAGTAGTGTTAGAATTGGGTATGTACAAATGATAGGAGTATATTTTACTACCTTAGTTATTTGTACGCTTACAGCTTTAGTGGTGATATCTTCTAATTATGAGGAATTATCATTATTAGATGTAAATGGAATTGAAATAACGCAAAATGCTTTTCATTATCATATTGGTGTCTTAGGTCATTATGTAGTTATGAGCGCCATTGTTCTCTTTGCTTTTTCAACAATAATTACCGGTTATTTTTATGGTGAAAGTAACTTAAAATATATATTTAATAAACTAACTAATAAAGGCATTTATGTGTTTAAATTACTGGTCTTAATAATATTATTAATGGGTAGTATTACTTCACCTACTATTATTTGGAATATTGTTGATAATTTTGTTTTATTAATGGCTCTAATTAATATTTATGCTCTTATTATGTTAAGGCATGAAATATTTGCGGAATATCAATATTATAAATATAAAAAACTAATTAGTAAAAAAAGGCGGTAATAATATGTTAATAGAAAACGATTGGGATAATATTTTAAAAGAAGAATATAAAAAAGATTATTTTAAAAAATTAGTTAAATTTGTACGTGAAGAATATCAAACAAAAAAAATTTATCCACCAGCTAAAAATGTTTTTAAGGCATTAAAATTAACTAAGTATAGAGATGTAAAAGTCGTAATTATAGGTCAGGATCCTTATCATAATGAAGGAGAAGCACAGGGTTTAGCATTTTCAGTTCCCACCAATGTTAAGATACCCCCATCATTACAAAATATTTTTAAAGAATTAAAAAGCGATTTAGGAATAGAAAAAGAAAATGGTAATTTAGAAGAATGGGCAAAACAAGGAGTATTATTATTAAATACTGTTTTAACAGTAGAAAAAAACAAGCCCAATTCACATCGCAAAAAAGGTTGGGAAATATTTACTGATAAAATAATTGAAAGTTTAAATGAAAAAGATAATTCGATTGTTTTTTTGTTATGGGGAAATAACGCTAAAGCAAAACAAAAACTAATTACGAATAAAAAACATTTAATTTTAAGTACAACCCATCCTTCCCCATTTTCTTATTTTTCTGGTTTTAAGGGTTGCAAACATTTTTCGCAAACTAATGAATTTTTACAGCAAAAGAACCAATCAATAATTAAATGGTAACGGAGTAAAATAATTGCTAAAAACTAATTGCCAACAAATTTTTAATATGTTATACTGAAATAGAGCCAAAAGTTCTCGGATGAGAACTTTTTTCTATATAATGGAGGAGTGTAGTATGGTTAAATATGTTTTTATTACAGGTGGTGTTGTATCAGGTTTAGGGAAAGGAATCACGGCATCTTCTTTAGCGATGTTATTAAAAGCAAGAGGATATAAAGTGTTTATGCAAAAATTTGATCCTTATATTAATGTGGATCCAGGCACAATGTCCCCTTATCAACATGGAGAAGTTTTTGTAACAGCGGATGGAACAGAAACAGATTTAGATTCAGGTCATTATGAAAGATTTATCGATGAAGAATTAAATTTTACTTCTAATATAACAACGGGGAAAATTTATTTATCAGTAATTAATAAAGAACGTAATGGTGATTATTTAGGAACTACTGTACAAGTAGTGCCACACATTACAAACGAAATAAAAAATAAGATATTTGAAGCTGGAAAGATTTCTGGTGCTGATGTTGTTATTACCGAAATAGGTGGAACCGTTGGTGATATAGAATCATTACCTTTTTTAGAATCAATAAGACAAGTAAGAAATGAATTGGGTAATAAAAATACACTTTTTATTCATGTGACACTAATTCCCTATATTTTTGGTTCAGGCGAATTAAAAACTAAACCAACTCAACACAGCGTATCAACTTTAAGATCATTTGGGATTCAACCAGACATTTTAGTATGTAGAACTCCAGAAAAATTATTGGACAATTTAATTGACAAGTTAGCAGTATATTGTAGTGTACAACGTGATTCGGTAATTGAAGCAATTGATGTTAATAATTTATATCAAATTCCAATGAATTTTTATAAGCAAAAATTTGATTCAGTAGTATGTAAACATTTGGATATGAAAGAACGGAAAATTAATTTAAAAGAATGGGAGCAATTAATTCATATTACAAACAATTTAGAAAATGAAGTGGAAATTGCAATTGTAGGTAAGTATGTAGGATTACATGATGCTTATTTATCAATAGTTGAAAGTTTGAAACATGCTGGTTATAAATATAAAACAGCAATCAAATTTAAATGGATTGATTCCGAAGATTTAGAAAAACGTATTGATTTAAAGAAAACATTTAAAGATACTAAAGGGATTTTAATTCCTGGTGGTTTTGGTGAAAGAGGAATGGAAGGTAAAATGAAAGCCATAAAATATGCTCGTGAAAATAATGTTCCATTTTTTGGTATTTGCTTAGGCATGCAATTAG
>JAQUEG010000106.1 GCA_028685275.1 Bacilli bacterium | reverse complement strand
TGAGTAAATTATATAATAAATATATAGAGAAAAAGAAGGGAAATAACAATAAGGTGTATCTATTTAAAAGTGGTAATTTTTACATATTTTTAGGTGAAGATGCAAAAGTTATGTCAGAGGAGTTAGGTTATAATTTTATAAAGATTATTTCGTAATTGACATAACTTCTTTTTGTTTAATTTGAAAAGTTTAACAATAATTATCATGTTTGTATTGAATTCTATAAATAATCTAATATAGGTTATTTTTTTTGATTTTGATTTAGTAACATGGTATACTATAAACATAAATAAGGAGGCTATATGAAGAAAACAATTGTTGATTACAAATTAAGTGGTAAACGAGTAATTATTCGTAGTGATTTAAATGTTCCGATTGAAAATGGGGTTATAACTGATGATAATCGGATTAAACAAAGTATTGAAACGATTAAATTTGCGATGGATGCAAATGCGAAAGTAATTATTTTATCGCATCTTGGTCGTATTAAAACGGAAGAAGATAAAAACAATAATAGTTTACAAATAGTAGCGACTAAACTTAGTGAATTAATGAGCCGGGAAATAAAATTTATTTCTGCTACAAGAGGTAGTGAAGTAGAAACAGTAATTAGTAACATGCAGAATGGGGAAGCAGTAATGTTAGAAAATACTCGTTTTGAGGATTTAGATGGTCAAAAAGAAAGCTCTAACGATGAAGAACTAGGTAAATACTGGGCCTCTTTAGGTGATATATTTATTAATGATGCTTTTGGTACTTCGCATCGTGCCCATGCTTCTAATGTTGGCATTGCTACTTATTTACCTAATGGGATTGGTTTTTTAGTTAAAAAGGAAACTGAATACTTAATGAACGCCATTGCTAAACCAAAAAAACCATTAGTCGTTATTTTAGGTGGTGCGAAAGTAAAAGATAAAATTGGCGTTATTAAAAATATGGTTAATATTGCTGATTATATATTAATTGGTGGTGGAATGTGTTTTACTTTTATAAAAGCCTTAGGTTATAATATAGGTAGTTCTATTTCTGATGATGAAAGTATTGAATTTTGTAAAAAAATTTATCATCAATATCAAAATAAAATTATTTTACCAATAGATATAGTTGTTGGTACTGCTTATACACCAGCTACTATGACTCGTTTAACTGATGTTAAAAACATTAATCAAAATGAAATAGGGATGGATATTGGTGTCGAAACAATTAATCGTTTTCGTAAGATTTTATTAGATGCTAAAACAGTTATTTGGAATGGTCCTTTAGGCGTTTTTGAAATTGATAAATTTGCGATGGGTACTAGAAAAATTTGTGAAGTTCTCGCATCAATACGTGCGACAACTATTATTGGTGGTGGTGATACCGCTACTGCCGTTATTAAATTTGGTTTTAAAAATAAAGTTAGTTATATATCAACTGGTGGTGGGGCTTCGCTTGAATTATTAGAGGGAAAGGCATTACCAGGGATTGAAGTAATTAACGAGAAATAATAATTAATTTAATGCATATATTAAACAAAAATAGAATTGAGGCTAATGATGGAAAAAGTAAGTTTAATTGTACCGATTTATAATGCTGAAAAATATATTAATCTTATTCTTGATTCATTATTAAGGCAAACATATCGGAATATTGAATACATTTTAATTGATGACGGTAGTCAAGATAATTCATTAAAAATAATCAAAGAATATGAAGAAAAACATAATAATATTAAAGTTATTAAATTATCAAAAAATAGTGGTGTTAGTCATGCCCGTAATATTGGTTTGAAAAAAGCAACTGGTAAATATGTCTTTTTTATTGATTGTGATGATTTTATTGATGATGATGCAATTACAAAAACTGTTGCCGCAGCCAAAAAAAATAAAGCTGATTTAGTAGAAATAAAAACTATATATTGGTTTAAACGTAAAAAAAATGTTCTTTATTTTGATGCACCAGAATTACAAGAGAAGTTTTATATTAATAACATGCAAATTAATGGTAGAGAAATTTATACTTCTTCTTATGTTACAGGGAAATTATATAAACGAGAATTAATTGGTAATTCTTTATTTGATGAAAAGGTTCATTGCTATGAAGATATTCTTTTTACTAATGAGATTATTAAAAAGATCAAAAATTATGTTTTTTTAGATAATGTAAATTATCATTACGTTCAAAGAGATGATTCTTTAGTTAATTCTTTTGGCGTTGAACATTTAAATTATTTATCAATAATTAAGAAGGTTAAAGGAAAAAGTATTACTTTTGATAAACGAGATGAATTAATTATCAATAGTATATTAGCAATAATAACTGGTAAACTTTCTAGAATAAATATGCCATTAAAAGAAAAAAGGGAATTAATTAGACAATCAATTTCAACTATATCAGAAATGTACCCCTTATCGAAAAAACAAATGCGTTTTTACCAACGTTTTTTAATTAGATTATTTAGAAATAAGGAGTTTTTATTTGTATATTTAATTATTGTTAAAAAAATTAATTTACTTAAACTCACATTTTTTATTAAAGCAAAATTTGCCAAGAAAAAAATTAAAAATAAAAAGATATATCAAATAATTAAATTATTTTATGAAATAAATAAATAAGAATAAAAAGGGCAGTGATTAAAGCATGAAGAAATTAATAGTTGCTAATTTAAAAATGAATTTTACTAAAGAAGAAATGATTGATTATATTAAAGGGATAAAAAATCAAATTAGTAATAATTTTGAAGTTGTTATTTGTCCTTCATTTGTATATTTATCTATGTTTCAAAATTTTGATTATAAAATAGGTGCTCAAGATGTATTTTATTTTGTTCAAGGTTCTTATACAGGAGAAGTATCACCAATCCAATTAAAATCATTAGGGGTTTCGCATATTATTGTTGGACATAGTGAAAGAAGAAAATATTTTAAGGAAGATGATTTATTAATTGGAAAAAAAATAAAAGCTATTTTAAAGCAAAACATTAAACCTATATTTTGTGTTGGTGAAACTTTAACCGAAAGACAATTAAAGAAAACGACTAACATATTAAAAAACCAATTATTAATTGCTTTGAAAGATATATCGAAAGAGGAAATAAAGGATATTATTATTGCGTATGAACCAGTATGGGCGATTGGTAGTGGAATTACACCTACAGCTAATCAAATAAAAGAAGTTATTTTATATATTAAGAAAGTAATAATGAATAAATATAATCTTGAAATAAAGGTTTTATATGGTGGTAGTGTTAATAAAGAAAATATTAAATCAATTATTAATTTAGAAGAAGTAGCAGGTTTGTTAATTGGTTCATCATCATTAGACCCTAATTATTTTATTAGTATGTTAGATTTAATTGTTTAGTGTTAATTAAAAAATATATTATTTTTTGATGAAAAACGACAAATCCTCTTTATTTTTATATATGTTTATAGTAATATATGTATATAAACATAAGGAGGTTTTTTAATTGAAAAAGAAAGCGTTTACTTTAGTCGAGTTATTAGCAGTAATAATAATATTAGCAATTATCTTAGCCATTGCGATCCCTACTATAAGTGGGATTATTAATAATGCAACAAAGGAGGCATTTTTAAGTGATGCCAAA
>JAQUEG010000105.1 GCA_028685275.1 Bacilli bacterium | reverse complement strand
TTGTATCATTTTTAGGTAGAAACTCATTATCGACTAATAATTCAATCGCGCGGTTCTTACAATTATCTTTTCTAATATATCCTTTTTCTTCTAATTTTGCTAGATGAGAATGAATGGTAGCCGGTGAAGATAAATTTAAACCATTACCAATTTCTCTAACAGTAGGGGGATAACCTTTTGAAACTATATATTCTTTTATAAAATTAAGAGTTTCAGTTTGTCTTTTGGTTAAATTATTCATTTTTTCCTCCTTATTTTTACCATAATTTAATTTTACCATAAAAAGTGTAAAATGTCAAACAAATGTTCGGAAAATACTTGACGCGAACTAACGTTCGGTATAAAATGGTGGTAGAAAGGACGGGATAAAATGGAAAAATTAATGAATAAAAAAGGAATTATTTTATTTTATTTAGGGGTAGTTATTTGTTCATATCTTTATATTTGGAGGGTTGAAAAATTAGAGGAAGTAAAGCAAAATGAACCTTTATATGTAGTAATGAAAGTAAATGACTAATTTCTCCTTGGATAATATTATTATTTAGTTATGTATTTATATATTGATAAATTCATGTTATAATACAAATAATAATATTATAAAGGATGTGACAAAATGGCGAAGAAAAAAGGTTTTCCTGAACAAAAAATTATTGATAATATAAAAGCATTAGCAATTGATACAATTGATAACGCTAGTAGTGGTCATCCTGGAATTGTTTTAGGAGCGGCACCAATATTATATACCTTATATGCGAAGCATTTAAAAATTCATCCAGGTGATCCTAATTGGCTTAATCGTGATCGTTTTGTAATGTCTGCTGGTCATGGTTCTGCTTTAATATATTCAATTTTATTAATGGCTGGTTATAATATAACGATTGAAGATTTAAAAAACTTTCGTCGTCTTGGTTCGAAAACACCAGGGCATCCCGAATATGGATTAACACCAGGGATTGATTTTACAACGGGACCGTTAGGTCAAGGATTGGCGGGAGCAGTCGGCATCGCTATGGCAGAACGTTTTTTAGCTACTAAATATAATGCTAAAAAGAAAAATATTTTAGATACAGATAAAGTATTATTTGATTATTATACTTATGTATTATGTAGTGATGGTGACTTAATGGAAGGTGTTAGTTATGAAGCTGCTTCTCTAGCAGGTACTTTTAATTTAAATAGATTAATTGTGTTGTATGATGCTAATAATATATCTTTAGATGGTAAAATCGAAAAGGTATTTACGGAAAATATTTCAAGTCGTTTTACGGCCCTTGGTTGGCATACAGAAACGGTAAAAGATGGAGAAAATATTAAAGAAATTGATCGGGCAATTAGTAATGCTAAAAAAAGAAATAAACCAACTTTAATTCAAATTAAAACGACTATTGGTAGTGGTTCGCAAAAAGCAGGTACTAATCAAGTACATGGTACTCCTTTAAGTAGAGAAGATATTCAAAATTTAAAAAATAGTTGGGAAATAAGAGATGTGCCATTTGCTGTATCAAAAGAAGCAGTTGATGAATTTCGAAAAATGATAATGGATCGTAATGGTAAAAAATATGAAACATGGTCTAATTTTATTGGTGCTTATGTTGAAACACAGACTGCTGAAATACAAGCCGAAATAAAATTATTATTAAAAGGTAATGTACCAATTGATATTAATTTACCAAGTTTAATGTGGCAATTTCCGCCTGATTTAAAAGAACCAATGCGTGATACTAATGCTAAAATTATGAATGTTATTGCTGATAATATTTTTAACTTTATCGGTGGTAATGCTGATGTTGCTAGTTCCACGAAAGTTAATTTATTAAAGTGGCCTGATTATCACTTTGATCATTATGATGGCCGTAATATTGCTTTTGGTGTAAGAGAACATGCAATGGGTGCTATTTTAAATGGGTTAGCAGTTTCTGGTTGTAAACCATTTGGAGCAACTTTTTTAACTTTTGCTGATTATTTAAAACCAGCGATAAGGATTGCTGCTTTAATGAATATTCCGGTTACTTATGTGTTTACTCATGATGCGATTAACATCGGTCCTGATGGACCAACCCATCAACCAGTTGAACAATTAGCAATGTTAAGAAGTACTCCTAATTTAGATGTTTATCGTCCAGCTGATGCGAAAGAAATTGTTGGAACTTGGGATATGATTTTAAAAAGTAATCGTCCAAGTGCAGTTGTTATAAGTCGTAATGAAGTACCTTTATTAGCAAAAACTGATATGAATGGTGTTGCTAAAGGAGCTTATATTGTCCGTAATGAACAAACAAAATTATCCGGAATTATTATTGCTACTGGTTCAGAAGTAAATACTGCGATTACAATTGCTAATGAATTATTTATAAAAGGAATTGATTTAAGGGTTGTTAGTATGCCTTGTATGGAACATTATTTAAGACAACCAATTGATTATCAAAATGCTTTATTACCGACTGGTTATAAAACCATTGTAATTGAAACTGGTTCTAGTTTTGGTTGGCATCGTTTTGTTTATAATGAAAAATATTTAATGACGATTGATCGATTTGGTAAGAGCGGTACTATTGATCAAGTATTAAGTGATTGTGGCTTTGATAATCAAACATTAACTAATAAAATAGAGCAACTTTTTCGTTAATTGCTCTATTTTTTGACAATAAAGGACCTTTCTTCAAGATATAGTTGTATATGGATGGGAGGGTTATCTAATGCGCGTTTATTATGCTTTTATTGTTAATGAATATTTTGCTAATTTTTATAATACGAAACCATCAGCATTATACAAAATTTTTGATCAAATTTATAATTTGAGTAATCAAGATGTTGTTTTAGGGTATCGTATTTTTGAACAAATTGCCATTCCATTCAATAAAAATAATATTAATGAATATATTTATAGTAAACATTGTGGTGAATTATCTTATTCCCGTAATTTAAATAAACATATAATAAATAATTTATATTTTGATGAACAAACAAAAGTAACTGTTTATAATTCACATATTAAGATTAAAAGTAATATCAATTATCCAACCATTATTGATACATTAAGAGAGTTTGAAGATAATATTTTTATTTGTGATTTTATTAATAAAGATTATTTTTGGTTAGATCAAATTAAAACTGATAATCTTGTCAAAAGTTAATATTTTTAGTAAAATGTAATTGTTAGGAGGTCATAAAGATGTGGGTAGATATACTATATTTATTATTAGGACTAATTATTGGTGGTTTAGTTGGCTTTTTTGTTGCTAAACATTATTTACAAAAATATTTAAAAGATAATCCCCCAATTAATGAACAAATGATTAAAGCGATGATGCAACAAATGGGAAGAACACCATCGCAAAAACAAGTAAATCAAATGATGAAAGCAATGAGCAAGTTTATGTAAACCGTTGCTTTTTTTATTACCAATAATTGACAGACGTTTTACTAAATGATAAAATTATATTATAAAGGTGGGAAGCTATGAGTAAGGATGATGCAATAAAAATAATTGATGCTGCTTGTTATGAAACAATAAATAAATATTATCCAATAGAAAAAGAAATAGCATATGAAAGAGTTATTGTTGGATTACAAGATATTATTCAAATGAA
>JAQUEG010000104.1 GCA_028685275.1 Bacilli bacterium | reverse complement strand
CCATTCGGGCTGGAGCAACTATCATTGGAGAGAACCGGGTTCAGGAGTACGAGGATAAACGTGAGGATATACTGCCCTGTGAGGCACACCTTACAGGTCATCTACAGACAAATAAAGTCAAAAAAGCGGTTACGATAAATTTATTACGATTAACGAAAATGATACAGTTATCTTTTTAGAGCCAGTTCAAGATGGAATGGAAAAAGTATTTGTGCGTATTTCTGATGCCATTGCGAGATTAGGTGGCGATATAATTACTTTACCATCAAAGAAATATTTATTACATCATGCTTGTAGTGAGGATTTAATGTTAATGTTGGATTTAATTAATCCCAAATATTATTTTCCGGTTATTGGTCAATATCGTTATCAAGTAGCAAATGCTAAATTAGCATCTTTTCTTGGTATAAAAAATGAAAATATCCTATTAAAACAAAATGGTGATATTGTTTTCTTTGAAAATGGTAATTTAAAAGAATCATTTGATAAAATAAAAATTGAAGATATTATGATAGATGGTACTTCCGTTGGTGATATAGGTGAAATAGTATTAAGAGACAGAGAAATGTTAAGTGATAATGGAATTGTAATTGTTAGTGTAACAATTAATAAGAAAACAAAACAAATATTAGCAGGACCAGAAATATTAACCCGGGGGTTTATTTATGTAAAAGATAATGTTACTTTAATTAAAGAAATGGGAAGAATTTCTTTAGAGGTAGTAAAGAAAAATACTATTAATAACCGTCTTGATTTTAATCAAATTAAAAAAGGAATTAGAGAAGAAGTAGGTAGGTATTTATATAAAGAAACAGGACGAAGACCAATGCTTATTACTGTTATTTTAGAAATATAATTATAATCCAGAAAATTAATTGATATTAGTTTCTGGATTTTTTCTTTTCTTTAAAAATATTAGTATTGCCATTATTATAAATATTATTAAAGGAATAGGAAAGATATAATATGGAAAAATATATTGCATAAATTCAATTCCGGCAATTGAATTAGGAAACAGAAAATCAGAAACTATTACTGCTAATAATCCAATTATTATATTAGTTATAATTATATATTTTCTTTGTTTAATCTTAAATGTTTGATGAGTATATTTACATACAAAATATGAACACATTAATAAAGCACTAAAGGTACTAAATAACCAGTGTAAAGATAAAAAATTCTCTAAACCAGTAAAAATACCAGCAATATCAATTTTATATAAAAGATGATAACCAGGATAACGAAATAATTCAGCTAAATTAATTGTTACTATACTTATAACATAGAAAAAAAGAATGAATAAAAAAACAATACTTATTAAAACACCAAGTATTAAGTACCAATGATATTTTTTTTGATCAATAATATTATTTTTAGGAATAATGCTTAAAGTTAATATAGGTGGAAATATATAAGAAAGAGAAATTACTGAATGACCAATGATTGGCATTATTCCTCTAGGTAAAATTGGTTGAATATGTTCTAATTTTATATAAGGATAAAGAAAAATTACAATTATTCCGATTAAAATTATATTAATGAAAAAAAATATTTCATTAGTACGAGCGATTGTTTCAATTCCTTTAGTAACTCCATAGATGGCAGTTAAAATAAAACATGTTGCTAAAAAAAGATAGGGTACTTTTGATAAATATTGAGCAACACTAAAAAAAACAGCTGACCATAAAGAAAAAATAAGAACAAAAGCAATAAAACCAGTTAAAATGATATTAATTAAACTGCCAATGTATTTACCAAAAAGGCTTTGTATTTTGGCAAAGATATTTTTATCTGGTTCATAATTAATTATATATATTAATAGAACAATTGGAATTAGAGCAAATGTTGGGGCAATTAAAGGTATCAACCAAGCATCTTGTTTAGCTAAGCTTATTATAATAGTTCCACCAAAACCAATAATTAAAGCATTTCCTAACATTAATCCCAAAATTGCAAATTGAAAGGCATTAATTTTTTTATTTTTAGTAATCATTTTTTTCGCCTCCTTTTGGCGCTGGATTTATAACTGAGCCAATACTATTAATGCGAGCATTTACTTTAATTTCGTATTTTACAGTAGGGAAAATTTCATCCCAATTTTTTTCAATTTTTTCCCAATCCTTATAATGATTTTGATAAATTTTTTCGCCAAAACCTAATACATCAGTTTTATATACTTTTTGGGTAGCATAAATAACATCTTTGATTATTGATTCGGTTTCTTTAGCTACCATATTTTCGACTTTAGTAATATTTTTATTTTTACTTAAATCAAGTTTACAATTATATGATGTTAGAGAACTAGCAATATCAATTTTAATACTAGTAAAAGGTTTATTATTTTTAATCTTTGTATCAAGTTTTACTTTTGGACTATCGATTGTTACTGAACCATAATTATTATCTTTATCACAAGGAAAAGTAATAACCGCTCGTTTAACTTGTTTTCGAATTATATTATAACCAAATCCTTCACGGTTATTTAAGAAACCTACTAATTTATCATCACGCATAACAGCGGGACCAGTTATCATTAACTTAGTTTTAGGTTAAGATTCAGATAAATTATCAAGACTATCTCCTTTTTCACTTTGATTAACAATCTCAATTGCTGTTACCCCTGCATGTCTTCCTCTTTTATACATACAATCTAAAACATTATCAAAACGGCGATTAGATATTACACCATTGATTTCATCGGCTGTTTCAATCATATTAGCTAAATTAGTTCCAGGTAATATTATAATTGGTGGTAATATTTTTAAAACATCTGTGGCCATTGCTCCTTTAGCAAAAACAAAGGGGTAGATTTTTCTAACTTCTCTATCTCTTAAAAAAAAGTCAATATAATCTTTAATTCCAGTACGTGCGGTTTCTTCGCCAATAACAACTATATCAATATGACCTAAATATAGTTCTTTTGGGCATTCTAATGATATCATATTGAGTGCTTCTTGAATTGATTTTCCTTTTGCTTCATAAATAGTAACAGCTGTTTCTTCTCCTGCTGGAATAGTATGACTTTGTTTACGGGTATTAACTACTTGTATGGTAACTAAATATTCATTATCAATTTTATCAATACCAATAGCACTTACAATTGCTAAATCGTTTAATTCACGGTATTGCCAACAACCACTTACTAATAATAAAATAATTATTATAAATAACCATTTAAATTTTTTCATCTAATCTTCACCTCTTGAACGATATATATTCTTTTTAGCTGTTAATACATTTCGCTTTAAAAGTTCTCGTTTTCTAGTTATAAAAACACTATTATTTAGATTACTAATATTTAAAGGTGCAATTGGTGATAAATAAGGAATACCAAATGATTTTATACTAGTTAAATTAATAATTAAAATAATACTGATTAAAAAAATACCAATTATACCAAGACTAGCAGCTGCTATAATGAAGAGAATCCGCCACCATCTAAGACCATGTATCATTTCAATATAAGATACAATTAAACCAGTAATAGCCGTAATAGCAATAACAATTACCATTATCGGGGATACAATTCCGGCTTGCACAGCAGCATCACCAAGGACTAATGCACCAACAATCGATAAAGCACTACCTAATG
>JAQUEG010000103.1 GCA_028685275.1 Bacilli bacterium | reverse complement strand
GAAGATTTAAAAACAGCACTTGATGAAAACCGAAAAAATGAAAAAAGACATATTTATAAATATCAAGAACACAATTTAGAAGATAAAAAAGTACTTCCTGTTATTGAAGATGAGAAAAAAGAAATTGCAGTTCCGATTACAGAAGAAGACTATAAACCAAATAAGAAAATATATCTTATTTTAGGTAGTATTTTTGCTGCTTTAAGTTTAATTTTAGCAATTATTTTTTTAGTAATTCCCGCGCTTACTGAAGTGCCTAATGTTGAAGTTCCTGATGTATCTAATATGACAATTAAAGAAGCAGAAGAAACATTAATTGAATTAGGATTAGAAGTTAATTTAGAAGTTGAAGAAGTATCAAGTGATACAATTCCAGAGGGTGAAGTAGTTAAAACAGAACCAGCAATTGGTAGAATTGTTAAAAAAGGTACCGTTATTACTTTATACCAATCTACTGGTATTAATTATATTGAATTAGAAGATTATACTGGGCAAGATTATTTAGAAATAAAAATGGCATTAATTTTACAAGGTATTGATGTAAGAGAAGAGAAAAAAGAGGTAGAAGATATTAAAGAATACCGGGGAAAAGAAAATATAATTATTGAACAGTCACTAGAGCCGGGTACTAAATTAAAAGCTGGCGATGAATTAATATTATATATTCCTAATGTATATGAAACATATCCTGATATGGTAGTAGAGGAATGGACATTATCGGATGTAGAACATTTTGCGGAAGAATATGGTTTAACTTTATCAATTGAATATGAAGAAACTGATACTATACCAGAAGGACGTATTATTAGTCAAAATCGTAAAGTTGATGATCCAATTGTAAGTGGAATTACTTTAAAAGTAGTAATTGCAATCGCGCCAGATGATGGTTTAGTTGAAGAAGAAAATGAAGAAGACAATGAAGAAAATAATGAAGAAGAAATTGAGGAATGATATGTTAGGAATTATTGTTAAGATTATTAGTAATAATTATACTATTAAGCATAATGATGATTATTTCGAATGTAAAGCTAGAGGACGTTTTCGTAATGATAATATTACTCCTTTAGTTGGTGATAAAGTAATATTTGATCAAGATATGAAATTAATTTTAGATATATTACCACGTGATAATCAATTAATAAGACCATCAGTTAGTAATATTAATCAAGCATTAATAGTAATGAGTGTAAAAGAACCAGATTTTGATTTTTATATGTTGGATAAATTATTATTAATTATTTCTTTTAATCAAATTAAACCAATTATTTGTTTAACTAAAATGGATTTATTAACTTTTAAAGAAAAAAGAAAAGTTAATAAATATCGTAAATATTATCAAAAAATTGGTTATTTAGTTTTTACTAATCAACAAATAAGAAAACTAAAAACTATTTTTAAAGATAAAATAACGGTTTTAACTGGACCAAGTGGTGTTGGTAAATCTACTTTATTAAATAAATTAGATGTTAATTTAAAATTACAAACCGGAGTTATTTCTAAAGCTTTAAAAAAAGGGAAACATACAACAAGGCATGTTGAATTATTTAGTTTATATGAAGGCTTAATAGCAGATACTCCTGGTTTTACTTCTTTAGAATTAACAAATATGACCAAAGAAGATGTACGTAAAAATATGATTGAATTTGATAAATATAAAGACCAATGTCGTTATCGTAATTGTTTTCATCTTAAAGGTTCTAATTGTCAAATTAGGGAAATGGTTAATAAAGGTCAAATTTTAGAATCACGTTATCAAAATTATCAAAAATTTATAAAAGAAATAGAGGAAATAAAAAAATGGTGAAAATATCAACATCTATCTTATCATCTAATTATCTTGATGTTATTGAAAAAATTAATAAAACCAATACTGATTACATTCATATTGATGTTATGGATGGTAATTTTGTTTTTAATAAAGCATTTTCAATTTCAGAAATTAGTGAATTAAAAAAATATACAAAAAAACCATTAGATATTCATTTAATGGTTAATGATATAGATTATTATATTGAAAAAATAAAACATCTTAAACCAACATTTATTACTTTTCATTATGAAGTATTAAATGATTTAGATATTATTAAAAAAATAAAAAATAATGGTATAAAATGTGGAATATCGGTTAAACCTAATACTGATATTAAAGAAATATATCACCTATTAGCAAAAATTGATTTAGTATTAATAATGGGAGTAGAACCAGGTTATAGTGGTCAAGAATTTATTCCCACAACACTTACTAAAATTAAATTACTAAAAGAGGAACTAAAAAACCAAAATTTAAATCCTTTAATATCAGTTGATGGTGGTGTGAATAAAGAAATAGCATTTGAATGTATTAAGGCTGGGGCTGATATTCTTGTCGCCAACACATTTATCATCAATAGTCATAATTTTCAAGAAAGGATATCTTTATTAAGAGGTATATCAGAAGAAGATATTAACTAGTCGTAATAATATAATAGTAGGGGGGACAAAAATGAACAGAAATAAGAAAGGGTTTACACTAGTAGAATTATTGGCGGTAATTGTAATTTTAGCAATTATATTAGCCATCGCAATTCCATCTATTACAGGATTGATTGATAATCAAAGAAGGAGTGCCTTTGAATCAAATGTAAAAATGATTATTAAAGGAATCGAGTATGAATTATTAGAAAATCCAGGTACTGTTACTACTGGTGATAACTTAGCTAATCTTGCAACTTTTGGTGCAGATTCAGCTCAATACGATTCTTTTACTATTGATAGTTTAGATCCAGTAACAGTATCAATAGTAGCTGATGAAGATGGAAAGTTTGCTGGTTATCAAGCTGCAAGTGCAACGTATAATAGTGTAACTGTCACAACTGTTGATTATACTCCATAATGACTAAAATTCCATATTAAAATATATTTATAAATGTATCATTTGATACTTTTATTTATATTTACCATTACTTTTCATCTAATTTTACTTGACTTAATCATATGTTAGTGTTATATTTTAATTATAGATAATAAGAAGGAGGAAACAAACATGAACAAAAATAAGAAAGGTTTTACATTAGTAGAACTATTAGCGGTAATTGTTATTTTAGCAATTATATTAGCCATTGCAATACCATCTATTACAGGATTAATTGATAATCAAAGAAGGAGTGCCTTTGAATCAAATGTAAAAATGATTATTAAAGGAATCGAGTATGAATTATTAGAAAATCCAGGTACTGTTACTACTGGTGATAACTTAGCTAATCTTGCAACTTTTGGTGCAGATTCAGCTCAATACGATTCTTTTACTATTGATAGTTTAGATCCAGTAGAAGTATCAATAATAGCTAAAAAAGATGGAAAGTTTGCTGGTTATTGTACAAATAATGCAACGTATAATAGTGTAGATGTTGGAGATGTTGATGATAATAATTGTGTTGTAGTAGAAGACTAAATATGTTAATTTACAAATAATAAAGATATCTAACTGAAGTGATATGATAAAAGTAGACAGGTAAAAAAACACCAGTTTACTTTTTCTATGCTAAAATTAAATAAAGGAGATAAAATATATGGGAAAACCTGCGGGAACAAAAAATAGAATGAGAACAGTCGAAGAAAAAGAAGAAATTGTTAAAAAATATTTATCAGGAGAATC
>JAQUEG010000102.1 GCA_028685275.1 Bacilli bacterium | reverse complement strand
GCCAAGATTATGGAAAATGTCGGTTATTTACCTGCTGAGGTATTTTATTATGATGATATGAAAGTTATTGAGTTATTAAATTATTCTGCGTCTTTTTATAAAAAAGACTGTTCAAAAAGAATAAAAGAATTAGCCAAAATTATGGAATTAGATTTAACTCGTAAGTTTAATGAATTATCAACTGGGAATAAAAAGAAGGTAGGAATTGTCCAAGCTTTATTGCATGAACCTAAATTATTAATTTTAGATGAACCTACTGGTGGTTTAGATCCATTAATGCAACATAAGTTTTTTGATTTATTAAAAGAAGAAAAAGCTAAAGGAGTAACTATTTTCTTTTCTTCCCATATTTTAAGCGAAGTACAAAAAGTATGTGATCGAGTGGGAATTATCAAAGAAGGTAAGTTAGTTAAAATTCAAAATATAAATAAATTAAATGAAGAGAATTATAAACGCTTTCAAATTGAAACTATGGAATCTAATATTAAAGAATATTTTAATATAAAGGGTATTAAGGATATAAAAGTAAAAGGAAATATTTGTAGTTTTTTATATAATGGTGATATTAATGTTATTTTAAAGAAAATAACAAAGTTAAAATTAAATAATTTGACAATTGAAGAACCAGATTTAGAAGAAATATTTTTACATTATTATAATGGAGGTAAGTAATATGAATATTTACTTACATGAATTAAAAGTTAATCGTAAATTTATGATTTATTGGTCAATAGGAATTCTTGCTATAATTTTTATTTATGGTAGTTTTTATCCATTATTTATAAAAGAAGTAGATAACTTTGTTAATTTAATGAATCAATACCCGGCTGAAATTCGAGCAATATTTGGTTTTAATGGGGGAAATATTAAATCGATATTAGGTTATTTTTCCACCTTTACTCTTTCTTTTGCCACTATTTGTGGTAGCATTTTGGCGATGATTTTAGGATTATCAATCATTTCAAAAGAGGAAAAAGAAAAAACGGCTGATTTTTTATTAGCAAAACCAGTTTCCCGTTTTAAAATATTAACTGCTAAGATATTAGCTACATTAACGTTATTATTAATTAGTAATAGTGTTATCTATATTATTACTTATTTTTTCTTAATTTTAGTAGCTAATACTACTATTAATCTTACTATATTTACTTTATTATTTTTAACTATTTTAATAATTCAGTTATTATTTTTAACCCTTGGTTTTTTTATTTCAGTTATTTTAAAAAAAGTAAAAGCGGTGTTAGCCATGGCAATGGGTATTGTTTTTGGATTTTATTTTTTTAGTGTTTTTGCTGCTGAAAAGTTAAGATTATTAATGCCTTTTAATTATTTTGATGCAAATTATATTATAAAACATAGTAGTTATGAGAGTTTATATTTAGGTAGTACTTTTTTATTAATTATTATTTTTATTAGTTTATCTTATTATATTTATCAAAAAAAAGATATTGCTTCAATTTAAGGAGGTTATTATGAATATTTATTTAAAGGAATTAAAAGCTTATAGAAAGTCGATAATAATTTGGTCAATTAGTATGATATTATTAATATTTATGGCATTTGAAAAATATGATGCTCTTGCTTTAGGCGGAGAAGAGACAGCTAATTTTTTAGAGATAATTAATCAGATGCCTAAATTTTTACAAGCAATTATGGGAATATCAAATTTTGATATCACGACACCAATTGGTTATTCAGCAGTTATGTATATTTACTTAGTATTAATGGGTTCGATTCATGCCGGAATGATTGGTGCTGGTATTATTACCAAAGAAGAAAAAGATAAAACCGCAGAATTTTTAATGGTTAAACCAATTACTAGGTTTAAAATAGTTAAAAATAAGATGTTAGCGGCTTTAACTAATGTTGTTATTTTTAATATTATTACTTTTGTTTCTTTGTTATTAGTATTGATATGGAAAAATGTTTTTACTTATAACATAATTAGTGATTTAGGCTTACTAATGTTAGGTATTTTATTTGTACAAATATTATTTTTAATGATTGGGTTTTCTTTTGCTTTAATGAAGAAGAGATATAAACAAGTTGCTTCTTTAACGATGGTTATATTACTTAGTAGTTACTTTTTATCAATGATTATTGATGTGGTACCAAATTTAAAATTTTTAAGTGTCTTAACACCGTTTAAATATTATGATGCTAAGGGGTTACTTGATAAGGGTTTAAATATTTGGTATTTATTATTAACAATAATATTAATAATTATATTTTTAATAATTGGTATTAAGAAGTATCAACAAAGAGATTTAAATATATAAAAAAACTCACCGCAATTGGTGAGTTTTTTTATTATGTTTGTCTTTCGGTAACAATAACTTTTCTTGTGGCAATATAGGTTTGATTTTTATAAGTTATGGTATAGGTAATAATATAAGTTTCTGGTTTAGTTAAGTCAATTTCATTATTTGGAATATTAATACCACTTTCGGTTTTAGTAGTTATTACTGTATTATCAATATCAGTAGTAACATCATTAATTAGATCTTCTATAACAGTAAAACCTTCTTCTTTATATTCTGTATCTTCGCCAATATATAAAGTAATAGGATTAATGCCTTTTAATATTACTTGTACATCTATATAAGGATTATCTGATATAGTAATTTCATGTCCAGTACTACGATTATTTTTAAAAATAGAATAACATGACTTTATAATATATGTTAAGGTGCCACCTTGATTTGGTTTATGGGTAAAACTAGTTTTATTAGTCCAGCCAATAAATTTTAATTGAGTTGGTTCTTTTAAATATACTTCATAACCAATAGTACCTAATATTTTTAAATCTTGATTGTTCATCCAACTAACATATTTATCTTGTTGTTTACCAAATACTTTAAGTAATTCATTAGTAATATAATTTGGTTTTGTGATTGGGTCCCAAGTTAATACTATTTGACCATTATTATTATTTATATTAACATTAGTTGGATTTGGTAAAGTTTTATAACGAGGTGAAACCTCAGTTGGTTCCGTTCCTTTTTTAAAATATTCGGTACTACGCATATTACTAGGAGTCCATTCACTTGGTAACATTGCTGGTTCCGTTCCTCTTTCAACTACTACTTTAGTAACACTTTTTGGAACAGGAAATTTATTTCCGGTTTTTTCAAAAATTCCTTTTGCTAGTGTATTAAATGATCGATTACGAAGCGGCCAACCATTATTAGTTGTTAAGTAATATTCTGAATCTAATTCTTTATAACCAATCCACATTCCAATTGCATGTTCTGGTGAGTAACCAGCAAATAAAACATCACTAATAGCGTTATTTGGTAGACCTTTATCCTTTTTAGTATCACTATCAAGGTTAGTAGTTCCTGATTTAGCAGCTACTTGTATTCCCGATACACGCCCAGCACTAACTAATCCATCATTAACACCTTGTCTAAGAATATCAGTAATCATAAAGGCAGTTGCTTCTGACATAACTCGTTCTTTTGTTGGCGTATATGTTTGTACTTTATCTGGGGCATCAATATATTCAATTTTATTAATAGTGTATGGTTTTATATAATAACCGCCATTTCCAAAGGCGGCATAAGCTGCTGCTAATTGAAGTGGAGATGCTCCATTAAAGGCCCCAATGGCATGTGCTTCGTGGATAAAATCACTTTTAATTTCGGGAGTTAT
>JAQUEG010000101.1 GCA_028685275.1 Bacilli bacterium | reverse complement strand
AGAGCCAAGAATTTCTAAATAAACACTAACTGAACCATTAATATTTAACTCGTTAATTGATCTAATAATTTTAACATCGCTACTAATTGATTTACTTTCCTTTTTCATATTTTTTAAAAACGAATAAAATTCTAATTCTTCATATGTTTTAATTAATTCTTCTTTATTTTCTCCGTTATATTTAATATCTTCTAATGTAAGGTTAACTGGTACTTCCTTATAAATAGTAGCTAGTTGTTTGCTCATAAAAGCATTATCTTTTTCGTCTATTAATTTGTCTTGTAATTTACCTTTTATTTGCTCAATATTAACATATATTCCTTCAATGCTTTTATATTCATGCAGTAACTTCAATGCAGTTTTTTCTCCTACTCCTTTAACTCCCGGAATATTATCGGAAGCATCGCCTTGCAAACCTTTTAAATCAATAATCTTATGTGGTTCTAAGCCGTATTCCTTAATAAATGTTTCTTTATTCATTCTAATATAATCTTTTGTTTTTAATAACTTTACCTCTACCTTATCATTAATTAGTTGTAATAAGTCTTTATCACTACTAATAATAGTTGCCTCATAATCCGGATTGTTAGTTACCATATTAGCAAAAGTACCAATTATATCATCTGCTTCATAACCATCAGCTTCTATATATTTAATTCCCATATTATCAAGTAAAGTCTTAGCAACACCAAACTGAACATTTAATTCATCTGGCATTTCCATTCTTCCTGCTTTATATTCAGTAAACTGATCATGACGAAAAGTTTTACCTTTATCTAAACCAACAACAATATATTCTGGCTTTTCTTCATTAATTATTTTATTTAGCATATTAGTAAACCCAAATAAAGCATTAGTAGGAAATCCTTTTGAATTTTTCATCATATTGCCAGAATAAGCAGTTGCATAATAACTACGAAATAACAAATTATTACCGTCAATCAATATAACTTTCTTACTCACTAATTCGCACCATCCTTTTAATAATACCTAAATCATATAATTTTTCTTTAGTTATAACCCCTTTATCATAGGCATCCCGTACTTTATATTTCTTTTTATCGCTTACTAAATAAATTTTATCACTTTTAAGGCAAGTAAAATAATAGTCATACTCTTCATCACTTGCTAAAATTTCAATTGCATCGGGACACGCTAAACCTTTTTGTTCAACTAAGTCATATATTCGATATTCATTATAAACAGCAATTGGTTCTAATCCTAATAAAGAATTACGATAATACTTAATCCCTAATACAACCAAAACACTCACTATAATAATAAATAAAATAAATTTGAATTTCATAAATACCCACTTCCTATTTATATTTTTATTATATCATGTTTAGATAAAATCACCTATTTTAAAAAAAAGACCTAGGTCAAACCTAGGTCGCCGCCACCCAATAATTTGGATGGCATTCCTATTATATTCATTTATAATTAAAAATATACAATAATAATTAACTAATTCTTTCTTTTACTTTTTCTCTTCCATTACTTTTCTCTTCTTTATTTTTAAACATATCATTCATAATTTTATATAAATATGATTTATTACCCTTAATACCTAATTCCTGATCTTCAAACGAAGCAGCAATTAAAGCATTACGAACATAACCAATATTATTTAATAATAAATTATTTTTATAACTAAAGCCTAATGCCTGACAATATTTAGTAATGAAAACATTAACAGTACGGGTATTACCATCTAAAAATGGATAACAATCCCATAATTTAAGCATTATATCAATAGCATGATTCATTTTTTCTTTTTCATTCAACTCATTGATATTAGTATTATTAATTTCATTAAATACTTCTTCAATTTTAGATCTAATATTTTCATGACTACCATATGTACATAATATATTATTTAAAGCTTTCTCTCTTTTTTTTATATCTACTGTTCGATATTTCCCAGCCCAATCATATAAATCTTGAAATAAATAAAAATGAATATAACGAAAATATTGTGGATTTAATTCAAAATCTTTCCCTTCTAAAAGTTCAACTGCTCTTAAAGTAGTTAAATAACTTTCTACTTCTTGTAATTGTTCTTCTTCTGTAATATCAAGTTTGTTTTTAAATTTAAACTCCCCCATCTGCACTTCTTGTCAACACCTTTCTTAATAATTTTATGAAAACAGTATTTATTATATCATATTTTTCAAATTTAACCAAAAATAGAGCCCTAGAATCAGCTTCTAGGGCTCTATAACCACACAGAATAAATCTATGTGGTAATAATATAATATGCATATAATAAAAATATATACACAAATTATTATATTTTTATTCCGCTACTTCTTTTTTTAATCTTTCCATTACAATCTTAATTATTTCAAACATTTTATCACGATCAGTTAAGGTTTCAACATAAAAATCTTCACCTTCAGTTACTACTTCTCCTATTACTATTTCAATTTCATTATTATTAACTAAATATAAATATTTTTTATCATCTAGTTCCACTATTTCCGCAATATAATATTGTTTACCAGTATCAAGAGTAATTGATTCGCCTTTTTCGATTTTTATCATTTTATATTCTCCTATCTTGGCCTTCCGTCTAATTCATTTTGTTGATCAATTTCCTCTAACTCATCTAATACAATATTCCCTTTTTCTAATTCTTCTAGATACTCAATAGTTTGTTTAGTTCTTAACTTATCTTCTTTTTCCCAAGTTTTAATTCCCCAATAAGTCATTCCAGCCATAGTTAATGACGCAATAGTTAATGCAATTAAAGTTTGTTTCCATTGTGTTTTTTTATTAGTTTTAGTATTACCAGTAACTTTATAACGTCCTCTTTTTTGATTTAATAATCCATTTACAGCATCATCATATCTTCGATCCACATTAATCCCTTCCTTTGTTAATAGTATATAACTATTTTAAATTAATAACAATCTATATTGTAAATAATATGTTAAATTTTATTTACATTTTTTTATAATAATATCCGTTATTCTTTTGCTAGCAAAACCATCACCATATGGATTTGAAGCTTTTGCCATTAAATTATATTCTTCTTTGTTATCTAGTAATAATTTAATTAATTTATATATTGTTTCTTCATTGGTACCTGCTAGTTTTAAAGTACCAGCTTCAATTCCTTCTGGTCTTTCCGTTGTATCCCTTAAAACTAAAACTGGTTTTCCTAAAGAAGGGGCTTCCTCTTGAATCCCACCACTATCAGTTAATATAATATAACTTTTAGCCATAAAATTATGAAAATCAATAACCTCTAATGGTTCAATTAATTTTACCCGTTCACAATCTTGTAATATTTCATTCGCCACTTCCCTTACTTTAGGATTAAGATGAACAGGATAAACAACTTTAACATTATCATATTCATTTATAATTTGCTTAATGGCTCTAAACATATTACGCATTGGTTCTCCTAAATTTTCACGGCGATGAGCAGTTAAAAGGATTAATTTGTCATTTCCAACCCACTCTAAAATAGAGTGTTTATAATTATTGTAAACAGTTGTTTTTAAGGCATCAATAGCGGTATTACCAGTTACAAAAATATTATCTTCATTTTTACCTTCTCTTAATAAATTGTTTTTACTATTTTCCGTTGGTGCGAAATGAAAATCAGCAATAACTCCAGTAATTTGACGATTAATTTCTTCTGGATATGGTGAATATTTATTATAGGTTCTTAAACCAGCCTCAACATGTCCCA
>JAQUEG010000100.1 GCA_028685275.1 Bacilli bacterium | reverse complement strand
AATAATGGTCCTTCTTTTGTGATAGCAACATCCCAACCCATAATTCCTAATTCCGGTATTTCTTGAGCTGCTTTTTTTGCTAAATTAATTACTTCTTGCCATTTTGGTACTTTAAAACCAACTATACTAACATTAGTTAAAGGATGTTTTTCATAAACATTGCCAGCTTTGTCTAATGCTTTATATTTGATTGTTCCTGTTTTAATATCGACTGGAACAACCATCCCCCCACTATTAAAATTATCTACTACTTTACCATTACCAATTCGCATATAAGCGGCTACTACATATGGTTTCTTATCTTTTAATATGGTAATAGTTCTAATAGTATTAACTGAATGAGGATGTAACTTATTAATAGTGTTATGTTGTTTTACTATCTCTTCTAATACTACTAACCTTTTATTCATTAAATACTCATATAATTCATCCGGTTTAAAATCAGCCACTTTAATTTTTTCAATTCCCTTTCCACAAGTACCATTTTGTGGTTTAGCAATGAATTCTTTTTTAGTTTTAATAAAAAGTTTAAATTCTTCTTTATTATCATTTAAAAATAACCAATCACGTTTTAAATATGATGAGAACTTATCATTAAATTCGTTTTTATTATGTACTAAGTGCCAATAATTTTGATCATTCAAAGCTCTAATATATTTATCATTTTTCCCTCTTGTTAAAACCGTTTTTCGTTGTTCTTTTTTTAAATCATACATACCAAAAATATAATAATCCATGTAACCTGCCAAATATTTAAATCCACACCAAATCATATCAATAAAAATAATTATTTTCGGTTTTTTATTTTTCACATGTACCTTATTAATAGTTATAAACATGTTTTTAATATTTAGGGATTTTATTCTTTTAATTAAGTACTTAATTTTATTCATTTGTTACTCCTGATTTATATTATTGTTGTTTTAAATCTTTATCAAACATTTCAGCAGCAGTAGTTAAAACTGATGCTAAATTTTGTAATTCTGATGGAATAATAATTTTAGTTGCTTGCCCATCTGCTACTTTGGCAAAGGTTTCAAAACTTTTTAATTTTAAAACTGCTTCATCAGCGCCAGCTTCTTTTAATAATTTAATCCCATTAGCATTTGCTTCTTGAATTGTAACAATTGCTTCGGCTTCCCCTTCAGCTTCTCTAATTTGGGCTTCTTTTTTAGCTTCTGCTACTAATATTGCACTTTCTTTTTCTCCTTCTGCTCTTAAAATAGCAGCACGTTTATCTCCTTCTGCTCTTAAAATTGATTCTCGGCGTTCACGTTCAGCACGCATTTGTTTTTCCATTGCTTCCTGAATATCTCTTGGTGGAATAATATTTTTTACTTCTACTCGGTTTATTTTTATTCCCCATGGATCAGTCGCTTCATCAAGAATTAAACGCATTTTATTGTTAATAATATCACGTGAAGTTAAAGTTTCATCCAATTCTAAATCACCAATAATATTTCTTAAAGTAGTAGCTGTTAAATTTTCAATTGCATTAATGGGATTTTCCACTCCATAAGTATATAATTTTGAATCCGTAATTTGAAAGTAAACCACCGTATCAATTTGCATAGTTACATTATCTTTCGTAATTACTGGTTGTGGTTGGAAATCCCTAACCTTTTCTTTTAACGAAACTGCATTAGCTATACGGTCAATAAATGGCACTTTAAAATGTAATCCATTTTGCCATGTTTGATAATAACTACCTAACCTTTCAATAATAAAAGTTCTTGATTGTGGTACAATTTTAACATTAAAAACAACCACAATTAATCCAATGATGATAAAAATAATAAAAGCATCCATTTTATTTTTCCTCCTTCTTTCTAACTATTAATTTAACACCTTCTATTGCAAGTATTTCTACTTTAGTGTTCTCTTTTATTAATGTATCAGCTTTAGCTGTCCATTCTTTACCATCAACTTTAACACGACCAAGTTGATCTTTATTTATTTTTTGCGTAACAATACCAACTTTACCAATAACAGCATCTAAATTAGTACGTACTGATTTTACCTTTAAATATTTTTTAATTACTGGACGTGTCGATATTAAAGAAATAACAGTAACACCAACAAAAATTATAAATTGCATTAAAGTATTGTCAGTAAAATAAGTAGTAATAAACGCACCAATTCCACCAACTGCAAACCAAATAGTAACTAAGTTAAAGGAAACAGCTTCTAGAACAAAAAAGATAATAATTACTAATAACCAAAAAACCGCCACTATATCACTCCTTATTTAATTATATTATACTATTAATCAGAATATTTGACAAATATTAATTAAAAAAAAATCAAGTATAATAATATTTTTTATACTTGATAATATATTATTTAAAAAATATAATTATATTGTTTTAAAAATACCGCTCGGATTTAAACTATATTTTATAGTTGGATATTTATTTAAAAAAGTATATAACGCTTCATTAGAAGTATAAATTTTAATCATTCTAATCGTAATACCATTGACAAAAGATGATTCTAATTCATAATCTAAATTATATTTAGTTAGTTCATTCGTATACGTTTGATAAAATTGATCTAAAATATTATTAAGATTATAATTTTTTAATGATATTCGTTCAATTTTGGTTAATATACTTTGATATAATGGATTAATATAAGGGTAAATAGCCATAATATGATATTCATAATTATATTGATTAAAGAAAGAAAATATCTTAATAAAATTTTTAGTGTTTAATTTATATTGATCAAATAATAAATAATAATTATTAAAAGTTTTTGGTTGCTCAACCATAGCGTTAATATCATCAGTTAAATACTTAACCGCTTTCTCTGTTAAAATATCATTAATTGGTTCATCAATTTGATTTCTAATATCAATACTAGCAATAATAACTACTAATAAACTAAAAAAAATAAAAATAGTTAACGGTATATTCTTAATCATATTATCACCACTATTTTTATTTTGTTACAAAAAGATAAAAATAATCATTTTTTGTCAAAAAAAGAGTTATTTTAACTCTTTTTTAATTATATTTCTCTTACTAATGTCTTTCCTTCTTCAAAACCGCAATCTTTAGCACACTCATAATCAGGAAATGTGCATCTAGCTCCTTTTGTATATTTATTAATCTCATCTTTTAATGGATGATTACTAACATTTAAGGCTTCTTTATATTTTAACAAAGTTTTCCTTGTTTGTAGCATTATTTCAAGTTGTGCAGCTGTACATAATCTTTCTTTCGTTTTTAAAATGAAATCTTCAAAAGTACCACGTTCGTTTATTAACACTAATTCACCTTGTGGATAAGCATAAGCAATCGAAGAAATATCTGCTAACCATTCGTCAACTAATACTGGGTCATCTTTTAAAATAGGAAGAATAAAATATTCTTTTTCCTCTAATAATTTCATACTGTATTTACTAGTTCGATGTCTATGCGTTTGTGCTAATTGAGAAAATGTACCTTTATAATTTAGTGCATAAGAATCACCAAATGAATCTACTACTTTCCTATTATTAAATAAAGATAATTCACGATGTTTACGATTAGACATTGCCCTTTCGTCTAAAATATCTAATTCGTCTAAACAATTAATAAATTGTTTAAAATAAGGAGTTAATCGTTCCTCAAAATCATTTTTGTTTTTCTTATTTATATTTTCTTGCATAAATGATGCAATACGATTTAATTGAATCCAAGGAATAGTGTGAATCAGATCGGAAGA